>JAITKS010000288.1 GCA_031278315.1 Planctomycetaceae bacterium
GTTGCGACTAAAACTAAATATCAGATGGTTCGGCGGATTTGTTCAAAGAGAATATCGCCGCCTTCCTCTTATCCATATTAGCAAAAAAAATTACCGAATTTTAAAGTAGAAAGAGTATATTAGTTTAAAAAATTATTCCACTAAAATATTACCTTTAAATCTATAATTTAAAAATCCTGTTTATCCTGTAATCTTGTCAAAAAAAACGAAAACAGAAGTTTCGTAATGTAGAGACACAATGTCTTGTGTCTCTATGTTTTCTGTGTGTTTTCTGTGGTTAATAAATAAATCAATTATTTTAGTCGGGGACACAGGCGGCTTGTTTGCATCGTTTTTTTACAAAAAAAACTAAAGATGCGGTCAAGACAACCGCGATCCTTCTAATAATAAATTACTTTTTATTTAACTTTTTGTGTTTGTAAATTCATCAAGAGCGTCGTGAATTAAAACTCTGTGATGTTCCGGTTTAATTTCAGCATGTATAATTTTACCCGCAAGATTCGTTACTAAAGTTGCACTTTGTTCTGCAATTTTTTGTAATGCAAAAGTCGTTGCCCCTTCAATTTCTTTCATCGCCCTTTCCCTCTCTTGAACAGCAGATTCTCTTGCTTTCACGATAATTTCATTTGCAATTTTTTCGCCGTCTTTTCTAGCAGTATCAAGAATAATACGTACCTCTTCCTTCGACTTGTCTAGTTTGTCTTGATATTGTTGTAAGATTTCTTTTGCTTCATCATTTGTTCGTTGTGCAGAATCTATTTTTTCTGCAATATTCGCCTCACGTTGTGCAAGAGCTTTGGCAATAGGACCAAATGCAAACTTGCCAAGTATTCCAAACACTAACAAAAAAATTACAAGAGACCAAACCGCTGTGTCCGAAGCCATCTCAAGCGGATTCAAATTCGGCTTTTTGTGCGTAGATTGATCCTCCGCCTGAACTTTAACTTTTTGTCCATGATCATCACGATTCGTAATTTCACTATTCACAATAGCCGTACCTTGCAGACTTGATACATCGCGTAAATCTGAAACTGATTCAGTTGACATCGTTGATTCTGCTGCCTCCGTTGATTCTACTGTCTCCGTTGATTCTGCCGCCTCTTTTGATTCTGCTGCTTTTGTTGTCTCTGTTAAATCTGTTGCAGAAATCACAGCAATTAACTCGGTATTGGATAAATTCAAGCCCTTGTCAGCTGCCTCCGAATATTCAAAGAATATCGAAACTAAAAATATTTGAATCAATATCGGCACAAATACCGCTTTACTGTACAGCTTGTTACAGATATAGTTACAACTCTGGATTCGAGTTTTCATTGTTCTAAAACCTCTAATATTATTCGGCAAAGAATCCGCTGACAATTTTTTAAGAATCTTTTGTTTCAAAAAAAATTATCAGCATATCGGATTCAATTGCAAGATTATTGTTACATCAATTCACACTGGAAATTGACTCATACGTTCATACCGTTACTCAACTTGATTGATCAAATAATCACCACAACACATATCATCACCGCCGCGATCAATAATTTTAATTCAATAATTTTTGATTCATAATTAGATATCCGTTGCATTGCAATCTATCGATCGATTTTCCGATTTTCCGAAATGTCGAAATATCGAAATATCGAATCGAAATATAAAATCGGAACAGTACAAAAAAATTAATTTTATTTTTAACAACAAAGTGAATATATGAAACACTTCGGAATTTGTAAAATTGCATCATTTGAAACAGTTCTCACATAACATTTTGTTTCGAGCCGTTTATTTATCTAAATGAATGCAGACATTTACACCTTTGTATCAACGAAACTAATAACACGAAACGTATTATCCGATGAATAAACAAAGAAGACAAACTAATAAAGCGATTAGTGCTACTCCTTCTACGAAAGCGGCAGCGATAAACATTAACGCCCGAAGGTCGCCGAGCATTTGCGGTTGCCGTGCGATAGCTTCAATTGCCCGCGAGCCGATTAGACCGATTCCAATTCCGGCACCTATCGCTGCAAGTCCGGCACCTATTCCAACTCCAAGATAGCCGAGTGAAGTTTTGGATATTGCCACCGTAGTTGTTTGACCAGCAGTATTGGCATCGCCCGTTTGAGCAATCGCAACTGCCGGTAAAAATAAAATCAGCAATGCGAAACTGAAAACGAAAAGTCGGGAAAATTTGTTCACAGAATTTCTCCTTTTGTATTTAAGGTTAAAGGTTGAAAAGTTAATGGGTAAAGTTTAAAGGTTAAAGTTAAAGTTTAAAGTTTAAAGTTTGTTAATGGTTAATGATTCAAGGTTGTTAATGTTTCGAGGTTAAAGGTTGAATGTCAAGTATTATTAAAAGTGTAATTTGATACAACTCATACTATGATTTTCGGCGATTCAACAGTGTAAATTCAACAGTGTAAATTCAACAATGTAAATTCAACAATGTAAAAGTCTGCTTCCCGATAGGTAAGTTCACAATAGGTAAGCAAACAGCTCGAACCGAAAATTCAAGTGAGAGCCGTTTAAAATATTTCAATGGAATATTCTAAAATACGGAATATGTAGAAATAATATAGAGACTATTATTCTCTTTTGATTTCTACCGTGTCTGATTTATTGTAACGAATATTTAGTAGATTCCATATTTGCTGCGGTTAAAACGTTGCGGGATACATTGTCGATTTGTCTTGTCTTGTGATTTATCGAAATTATCAACGCACACTATCAACACACAACGAAGGCATGATTGTACAGGAACAGAAATTATTTGCAACTCATACAAAATAGTTTCGTAATTATTCAATATAATATTTTGTTTTTTACATGAGTTTTTTACAAATTTCTGTAATATATCAGTGGAATATTTTTTTTATTAACCACAGAGGACACAGAGAACACAGAGGAAGAATATTTTGTAATTTTAGATTTTAGATTTTAGATTTAAGTGAATTACTAAAAAATATTTTAGCTGGGAACGCAGGCGTCCCGCCTGCATCTTTTTTGTACAAAAAACAAAACTAAAGATGCGGTCGAGACGACCGCGATCCCAGCAACAATAAATTATTCCACTGTTCGTTTTATTGATTGTGATTTTTTTGATTTATGTTGTACTGATATATTTGATTTATTATTTCATCTAGTTTTGTTTTCGGCTGCCAATTTAATATTCTTTTTGCTTTATTTAGATCAGGAATACGCCGCCGCATGTCATCGAAACCGTGTCCGTATGCTTCTTCGTATGAGATAAATTTCAATTTAGATTTTGATTTTACGATTTTAATAATTTTCTCCGCAAGCTGCCCAATACTTATTTCTTCATTACTGCCGATATTTATCACCTGCCCGCTAGCTTGCGGCGAAGATTCAAATTTCAACAACGCTTCAATTACGTCAAAGACAGAGCAGAAACAACGTTGCTGTTTGCCGTCGCCATAGACTTCAAGCGGTTCATTTTTTATTGCGGCATTGATAAATCTCGGTATGACCATTCCATATTGTCCGGTTTGCTTTGGTCCGACTGTGTTGAATAATCTTACAATAAACACAGGTAAACTTGTTTGATAATGATGAGCAAGTACCAGAAACTCATCTAACATTTTTGCCGATGCATAAGCCCATCGGCGTTTTGAAGTCGCCCCAATAGTGATGTCGTTATCTTCAGCAAAAGGTACGCAATCCGATTTGCCGTAAACTTCACTCGTCGAAGTGAGCAGCAACGGAACACGATAACGCATACAAACATCAACAAGAGAATCCGTCGTTCTCACAATTCTTTGAACAGTTTCGACCGGACGATCAATTATTAATTTCACACCGACCGCACTCGCTAAATGATAAACGAAATTGTGCTTGGGAACTTCACGCTCAATTAAAGACCGTTCATCCGCCGACGCAATTATTGCACGAAAATTCAAATTCGACTCAAATTGTGCAATATTATTCCACGTCCCTGTCGAGAGATCATCTATTACCGTAACAAAATCTCCTCGATTCAATAATCCCTCAACCAAATGCGAACCAATAAATCCGGCACCTCCGGTAATAAGATATTTTTTCATAATAAGAAATAATTTTTCACACGGGTTATATTTTAAAGTACAAGAAGTATATTACAAAATTAATCATGCGAAGAATAATCCGGCTCTGTCAGCAGCATTGACTCTAATTCTGTTTCACGATTAATTTTGATAAACGAATTTATAATTGTGATTTTATTCTTTCCTATAAGATTTACATTTCGCATATCTTCAATTTTGTCAAATCTGTTTACATCTGAATCTCTGTAGGTAACTATATTTTGCGCTAATTTTTTACCGATTCCGGGCAAAGTTTGAATTTCTGCTTTGGTTGCGGTATTCGGGTCAATGTAAAATTCATAATTACGTACAATCGTATCACTAAAATTCTGACTGTTTCCGCCATTATGAAAGAGCAAAAAAAATAACGTTAATATCATCAAAAAAAACAAAACCACGACTCGATCCTGCTTGCGTAATATTATTGAAGACATCAAATGATCTTCAACCGTAATATCCGGCAACTCGGTCTCCAATTTTAGATTATCAATTTCTGATTCCATAATATAATTCTCACTCTTGAAAATTCATTTTTCGTTACAAAAAATAAATTGAAAATTCAAATGAGATCATTCCATTGAAATATTTTTTTGAAAATACAAAACAAACAAAATAACAAAATACACGAAAAATAGTAATATATCAGCGGAATAATTTTTTTCGTTTTTTGGTTGTTTACGAATTTTAAATTATCAATCACATATCTGTTAAATCCCGCAGGGACGACACCTAATTAGCTTAGCTCCTTCCGTAAGCTAAAGCATACGGTTAATTGTCTGAACTATGTTTTTTGTGATTTGTATGATTGAAATGATTTTTTAAAAACACGAAAATCATATACAATTCCTTTTCGTACTTTTCGTGCTTTTCGTGTGTTTCGTGTTTAAAAATAAATGCGAACTAATCAATAATATTGAGACAATATACGATCGCCCTTTCAGGGTGATTTTAGTTTTATGCGTGAACAGTCACCTTTTTCGTTACAAAAAATCTATCGCCGGACATTTCGACGAATGAAATTCCGCAAATTTTAAATTTTAAATCTTAAATTTTAAATCTTAAATCTTAAATCTTAAATTTTAAATTTTTTTGATAGAGGTCAAAAAGAAATGTTATTCTAGCAGAATCATTTTCAAATATATGACCATACACTTGATCAATAAGTTTATCTAATTTGCGATGTAAATTTGCTAACTCAATCGGCATCGTATCTGAATCATATAACTCGGCAATTGATTTTTTTGATTTCTCACGGATAACTAAAATATTTCGCACTGTGTAAATAATTTTCTGCCTTAAAACTAAATCCGGCTCCAACGGAAACGGAAAATTATTGTACACAATCGACGCCGAATAACGATACCTCATCTCAAGTCTGCCGCACACATAACTCATCCACACATTGTGCATCCGCGACATAAGAATCGCAAAAAGATACAAATCACAATCCGATATAACAAAACACGCATTGCTCGCAATAATATCACCTGACATAAATCCTATCGGTAAATACTCGCGCCGTTCCGACGAAACTCCCGGAATAATTATGTAATCATTATCATTATGCGAAATAAACGCAAATCTCGCCGGTTCCGCCGCTAACTTTCTCGTCTCTGCTCTCGGACTACTTAACCTAAAATTTCTCACTAACTCTAAACGTTCAACAATAAATTTGAAATTTTTTAACTCGTCTTCATTCACATCTTTCAACCATAAACAATAACGCTCAACATTATTAATAAACTCATAACTGCCGACATAGCGTCTTATAAATCTCTCAATTTCCGGTTCATCTTTAATCGCTAACATTCGTTCCTCCGGCGTCAATGTTAAAAAACCGCCGTCTATCGGTTGATTACCAAAATTTATCTTCGGAACATCACAAATCGAAATCGGTCTGCTCTCAATAAAAATATCATCCGCCTCTGCTAAATAAGCATTAATCCGCTTTACACATTTCTCATTCGCACAACTATTTACATTTTCATACCAAAATAACCGTTTCGTATCACGCTCGATCAAACTGAATCCAATTATTACACAATTAACCGCCGCATTCTCATTTCCATAATCATCCCATTTAAACGTTTGATGCGCAAAATTAATCTTGACTCTACACCTCTCAATCAATTCACGCCACAAAACCGCAACCTGCTCGCCCTGACATATACTGTTCGTTGCCACAAACGCAACCTCAATATTCGTCCCTCTTATAAAAGCAGCCGCCCGCTTAAACCACGCTGTTACATAATCAAGCTCACCGCACTTTTTTATTTTATTAAATTCTCGATATAACTCGCTCTTCTGCCGCTCATTCATTAACCTCGATCCCAAAAAAGGCGGATTGCCGAAAATATAACTCAACTGATTTTTCGTAACAATAATTCCCCAATCAATCTCAAACGCATTGGCACAACAAATTGAAACCGTCTTATCAAATAATACTCGTGAAAAATTTTGATCAAATTCCGCCCGCACCAACTTATTCATACGATTGTCCATCAAACACATAGCAATTTGCGCAATTTGAGACGGAAATTCTGCTAACTCTATCCCAAAAAATTGATCAACACTAACCTTAACCAGATCAGTAATATGTGAATAACTTCCATCAGATAATAACTCACGCAAAACATCTATTTCAAGAATCCGTAACTCCCTATAAGCAATAACAAGAAAATTACCGCAGCCGCAAGCCGGATCAAGAAATTTCAACTGCGGCAACTTATTGTGAAATTCAATCAATAATTTCCTCCGATTACAAGACCGCAATTTTTTGTAACGATAAAACTCATTGCGTAAATCATCCATAAAAAGCGGCTTGATCAATTTCAAAATATTTTTCTCACTCGTATAATGCACACCATGTTTTCGCCGCTCGTCACAATTCATCAGACTTTGAAAGATTTCACCAAAAATTTCCGGTGAAACTTTGTCCCAGTCGATAAAGCAGCACTTGGTCAAAGCCTCGTTTACGGCGGAATCAAATTCGATTATCTCGAACCGCTCATCAAAAAGAGAATACTTAATATACGGAAATTTATTTAGATACCGATCAATCTCTCGGCAACGTTGCGATTCTGGTGTATTTAACGTTTCAAAAATTGCGTTGAGATGTAAACCAATATTTTTTTCTCTAGAATTGACTTTTCTCTGAATATAATTAACAAATAAATTGTGTTCAAAAATTCCAACCTTGTCGGCAAAAAAACAGAATAAAATTCGCAAAAGATAAACATCAAGCCAATGCCCGCATAAACCCGATTCAAATAACCTGCTATATAAATTCCGCATATTTTCAGCAGCAACAGCATTGATTTTAGAATCAGACATCGGCAATTATATATCAATGAAATCCCGCAAAGGTTTCAAATTTATTTTCACATTAGTTTTAAAATTCATAACTCAAAAAAAGTTGAAAACAAAAATTCCGCGATACACAAAATTATCTAAAAATATGAAAAAACACAAGAAATTGTAATTGATGTAATTGGTATATCAACCTTCATTATGAAATTATACACTTGCGAATTCAGGATACCGCTCTTTGAGTTGGTCATGTAATCTTTCAACGATACTGCTGTGCATTTGACTTACTCTACTTTCACTCAAATCGAGCGTCATACCGACCTCTTTCATTGTCATTTCTTCATAATAGTACAAGATCATTATCAGCCGTTCATTTCTGCTTAATCCTTTTGTTACTAATCTCATCAGATCAGCTTTTTGAATTCTTGTTGTTGGGTCTTCACCGCGTTGGTCTTCTACCATGTCCATTTCACTGATGTCTTTTGAGCCGTCTGTTTCAAACCATTTTTTGTTCAAACTAACAATAGAAATTGTATTTGCATCCTCCATCATTCTGTTGAATTCTTCTTTTGACAGATTTAGAAATTCGGTCAATTCTTCATGCGACGGTTGTCTTCCTAGTTTATCAGATAAAACTTTGCTTGCTTCTAGCAGCTTCCTTGCTCTTGATCGTACTAATCTTGGCACCCAATCCATATTACGAAGTTCATCCAGCATTGCGCCTCGTATTCTTGGTACACAATAGGTTTCAAATTTTACGCCTCTGTTCAGATCAAAAGCGTCAATTGCGTCCATAAGTCCAAACACGCCGGCAGAAACGAGATCGTCAACTTCAACCTCATCCGGCAAACGAGACCCTACCCGCTCTGCATGGTACTTGACAAGCGACATATATCTCTCTATCAAAGCATTACGTAATTCTTGATTTGACCGGTCAACACTAAATTTCTCCCACAGCCCGATAGTCTCTTCGGGCGTCATTTGAACAGTGACTACCATTTAAGTTTATCCTCCATGAAGGTTGTTTTGCGACAGTCAAACTCGACCGCCTTCAAATCCATTTCCGTCAATTAAAGCAAACATACATGCACAAACAGACAACGTTACACGTAAGCCGAAAATACATGAATCACAAAAAATAAAGCCGCTGCCGCCGCATAAAGATATCAGCAGAATAATCTCGCCGACACGATAAATAAATTAATACATCAAAAAAATATGTAAATCTCTGCCGAATTTGATATATCGCATAAAATTATATCCAAACATAACTTAGAACCACTTGATATACAAACATGAAAACAAACTTGTCTATATATATTCACACGGAATAGTAATTTCGAGTGGACAACTTAATACATAATTTATTATCTATTATGTCAACTTACTGCACAAACAACATAATGGGTTGACATAAAATATCTCTAAATATCATTCGGCAGTTTAATTGTCTCCTGTCTCCGCAGCAAAAAAATTCACCCAGCCGAAATTCAACAACACGACTTGATTCCATTATCGGCAATTATTATCACGTCGTTCAATATTCCTGAAAATAATTAAAAATTTCCGGCAAATTCATTTTTTAATAAATAAATTTCTAAAATAAAAAGCATTTTTTCTAAAGTTTTCACAATTCCCCATAATTACTCAGCAGAAAATTTTCAACTCAATATCCGCGATGCGTACATAAATCAAACACAAAGAATAAATAAAATATGTAATATATCAGTAGATTTTTTTTATTAACTACAGAGAACACAGAGAACACAGAGAGATCGTAATTTTAGATTTAAGAATTAAATGAAATGCTAAAAATATTCTACAGAATTGTTACAAATCTAAAAAAGCAGCATTTATGTAAATCTCAATAAGAGAATAATGTTGTTCAGGCAATTGTCGATAATTGGTTTGCTTGTATAATACCGCCTTTGCAATTGTTGCCCGAAATCTAACTGCTTATTCACGCAAAAAAAATTATAAAAACCTAAACTTAAACCTAAACTTAATTCAATATATATAGGAGAAATTAAAAATGATTAAAGTTGTGTTGCCAGACGGGTCTGAAAAAGAATTTACTCAATGCGTTACAGTGTACGATGTTGCAGCTAATATCGGGACAGGATTAGCACGAGCAGCCGTTGCGGCGGT
>JAITKS010000297.1 GCA_031278315.1 Planctomycetaceae bacterium
TTCGTAATATATCTATTCATACTGAAAATTCTGTATTTGTTTTAAACAAAATCCGCCCTGAAAGGGCGATTTTATTTTATGCGTGAACGGTCACCTTTTTCGTTACAAAAAATAATACCGAATTTTAAAGTACAATGAGTATAAAATCGTTAAAAAAATTCTACTAATATATTACAAACAATTATTCTGCTGAAATATTACAATATTTTAACAACTCATTATCCTAGTGACTCCCAATTTACTTTATGCGCTTTTGGTTAAATTTCGGAACGTGTTATCAAGATTGTTGTCTTTCTTTTTGAAATCATCTATTTTGCCGTCGAATACTAATTTGCCTTCGTTGATAAATAATACACGAGAAGCGACCGCTTCAACTTCTTGTAAGATATGCGTTGATAGTAAAATTGTTTTTTCTTTACCGATTTGTTTCAACGTTTTTCTTACGTCATAAATTTGGTTTGGATCGAGTCCTGCCGTTGGTTCGTCTAGTATT
Source organism: Planctomycetaceae bacterium (assembly GCA_031278315.1). Taxonomy (GTDB): domain Bacteria; phylum Planctomycetota; class Planctomycetia; order Pirellulales; family Thermoguttaceae; genus WRKP01. The sequence continues at coordinate 494 of JAITKS010000297.1, forward strand.
AGGACATCCGGTTCGTGTAAAAGAGCTTGTGCCATTCCTACGCGTTGTCTAAATCCCTTTGATAATTTTCCGATTGGTTTCCCATAAACAGTTTTTAAGGAACATAGCTCAACGACATATTCAATTCGCTCTTCGAGTTTTTTTCTTTCAATTCCTCGTGCTTCACCGAAAAATCTCAATAGAGATACAGGCGACATATCAGGATATAAAGGTCCGTTTTCGGGCAAGTATCCTAATTTTGCGGCTCCGGCGATTCGATCTACTGACATATCGTGTCCGGCGATTTTAGAAACACCTCTAGTCGCAGACAAATAACCAGTCAACAACTTCATCGATGTACTTTTACCCGCACCATTAGGACCAAGAAACGCAACTACTTCTCCTTTGCTAATACTAAACGACACATTATCAATTGCCGCAAAATCTCCATAATATTTAGTTAATTCAAATGCCTCGATCATTGGCGTATTCATTTTAATTTTCTCCTCAAATAAATTGGTTGAATTGGTTGAATTTTATTTTGAATTTTTAACTGTTCTCTCTTTAATTTTCGGATTGAACTGTCTTGCCTATCTATCGAAAAGCAGACTTTTACGCTCTTTTTGAATCACCGAAAATAATAGAAAAATCATAGTACAAAATGCGAATGAAATCTCAAATGTAAGAAACATCAAAGGCGGATAAGTATATCGTAACATTCGATAAATGGAATAGCAGCTATTACAGAATAATACAATTGAATAAATTTCATAATTTATCAGTGGAATATTTTTTTTATTAACCACAGAGAACACAGAGAACACAGATTTTGTAATTTTAGATTTTAAATTTTAGATTTTAAATTTAAGTGAATTACTAAAAAATATTTTAGCTGGGAACGCAGGCGTCCCGACTGCATCTTTTTTGTACAAAAAACGCCCAAAGATGCGGTCGAGACGACCGCGATCCCGCCGGCAACAATAAATTTGAAACCATTGAAAAAATTCACACATATATTACGAAAAAAAATATTCCTCTGATATATTACAAAAAAATTTATTTTTTGAGCTTCCATTGATTCGGAAAAATTGTTATTGTTCGCATATTGCCGTTGTTGTTTTATTTGTTTTATCGTCAAAATCCGCAAAGGCGGCAGTACGATTGAAAGCGGTAAATTTCACAAGATATACGTTTTGTACTATAAAAATCAACGGAGAGCAGTTTATAACTCATACAATTGAATTAACCAATCAATTCCAGAAAACGTATTTCAGCGGCATATTCATTAAAGCCTGTTTTACAATAAGTAAGAGAACAGCAATTACCGAAAATTAAAATGTGAACAGTTAAATTTATCATTTGTGCGGCTGTACAAGACCATTAACAAATACGAAATCATATTAAGTTAAGTTTAAGATAAATCGGAATAAAGATGTCTAACATTCAAAGTCAAAGTATAACTAGTAATGAACGCGTACGTGAATCTTCACATGGAGTTCATTTTACAATTAGTCAACCGCAAGAGTATCCAGAAAATATAATTGATGAGGCGGATCAATTGTGGATTCTCTACAAGCAGAATCCTACGGATCAATTGCGTAACCGTTTAATTGAGCGTTATATGCCGATAGTACGCAATCGTGCTGAACGTATTTGGGCTCGTTTGCCTGAAGGTATTGAACTCGATGATTTAATTTCAGCCGGTAATTTCGGTTTAATGGATGCAATTGCCGTATTCGATCCTAATCGCGGCATACGATTTGAGGCGTTTTGTCTGCCTAGAATACAAGGTTCAATTGTTGACGAATTGCGAAAAATGGATTGGGTGCCGAGAATTATCAGATCAAAGGTAACCAAACTCAACGAAGCGTATAAAAATCTGCAAATTGAACATGGACGTAAGCCGACTGATCAAGAAGTCGCTGATTATCTAAATATTTCTGTTAGTGAATTGCAACAAATTTATGCTGAAACTCATAATGTAAATATTTCAAGTCTGGATAAATCATGGGGTGATAATGACAGTTCAAAAGAAATTCGTGAAATCGATGTCGTTCCAGATAAAAGAAGCGAAGACCCAACCGAAAGATTAGCAAAAATCGACGTCATCCGAAATTTCACTAAAGGATTATCAAAAACCGAAAGAATGATCGTTATCTTGTACTATTACGAAGAATTCACAATGAGAGAAATCGGAGCAGCACTAGAATTATCTGAAAGCCGTGTTAGCCAAATGCACAGTGCAATTGTTGACCGAATTAAAAAAATGTATAAAAATCAATTTTGATCATTAAATAAAATTGACTATTTAAACAAATGTTAGTAACTATTCAGTAGTGTTACTATCTCTACGTAACTTCTAAAACGTAATATATGTTAGTGGTCAGTGGTCAGTGGTTAGTGGTTAGTGGTTAGTTCGCATGCGGATCTATAACCGATCGTAAACTCAAATCACTAAATTTTTTTTTTTTTATTAACCACAGAGAACACAGAGGACACAGAGAAGTATGATTTTGTAATTTTAGATTTTACATTTAGATTTTTCGTAATTTATCAGCGGAATTTTTCTCAAAGGTTTTAAGGTTTAGTTGTAAAATTCATAACTCCATAAAAAATTGAAAAACAAAAAAATTTCACTGATATTATTCACAGATTTTTTTAATCGATTGAATACAATAATCTATTTCAGAATCGTTGTTGAAAAAATTTGGGCTTATTCTTATTGTTC
>JAITKS010000352.1 GCA_031278315.1 Planctomycetaceae bacterium
TTTTTTTGCCGAGATTTATTTTACCTATTTTGGTATCATCGGAATTTCCGAAGATAGAATTTTTGTAATATATCAGCGGAATTTTTATTTTTAATTTTTTTGGTTTATGACTTTTAAAATTAACCTTATTTTCAACCTTATTTTTCCGAACTAAACAACCTTATTACCTTATTATCGAAAAACGATTTGTTAATAAGGTAATAAGATTTGTTAAAAATGAAATTGAAACCTTTGAAAAATTTCATTGATATATTACAAAATTCATTTTATTTTATTCTATTCAATATCATCTTTCTCTGGTTCTGTTTTTTTAGTTTTTTCTTTGTCAGGATTATCGGGTGATGTGTAAATTGTGTTTGTTTCAGTCGATTTCAATTGTTGTTTTTGTTTTGGAGGAATTGCCATAATTAATTTTTTGTCCTCTGTGCTAAACTCATTCAAAGGAAAATTCCCGCTGATTGCTTCGGGAACATTCCGAAATCCCATTGTTACAGTACCCGCTTTGAAACGGAAATCAATAGGATTATTTCGTTCCCAATATTCAAATTTCATCTTACGTCCATTTAATAATGGTTTGCCGTCTTTATCATGCCAGACTCGCCATTTCGCTTCTTCTATACGTTTTTCTTCTGCCGTTTTTTGTCGAACACGTTCATGTCTGACGTTATCTTCCAATACAGGTTTCCACCATTCTGGTACTTTTTTAACTCCGCGCGGTAAAACAGGAGTTCCGTCCTTTTGTAGAATCCGTCCTGAAAGCCAATAGAACGATCCTAAAATTACCGTCGGATCATGTTCAATGTTTTGAGGAATCGGAGTTTCATGTATGATAATAAGACATATTGCATCTTTGGAAATAAAACCGACAAGTAAGCTGCTCCATTCGCCGATTTTATGCGGAGATGGAAACTTGTTTTGTAACTCCTGCGTAAAAATTTTGGCTTCCGTTAACTCATGTAAATTTGTCACATTGGAAAAAACAGTTCCCTCTTTCAAAACAGAAGGAGACTTTCGTACCATATCAGCAATATGACCCGATGGTATTTTTGTCACTTTCAATAACAATTCCATCAGCTCTTTATTGCTGATTCCTGATTTAATGTCTGCATTTGAGGGAATGATAGATAAAATCATGCCTGTCCCTGTTTCAAGTTTACGAAACTGAATTTCATTTGCTTCCCATTCCCAGTAAAGCATATCTCGTAAAAAACTATTCTGAGATAAAACATATCGCAGCGGAAGTGTATTTTTATCAGGATGGTACGGTTCATTTAAGTAAATCAAATTTTTGTTTTGGCAAAATTGTTGAAGTTCCGGTGTGAGCCGATAATCACCGAATATATCCAGTTTTCTTGCAGACGGCGGAAAATGACCAAGTGCGCGGTTGATAAAAATGTATCCGGTTTTATAAAGATAGTTTTCTTTATTACCCCAGAGTTCTGTGTAGTTGTTATTTAGTTGCTCATCTGTTTCTACGCCGCGTTCTTTTCTTGCATTCAAAAATTCCTGTAGAACACGCTGTTGAGCAGCATCCGGTTCATCCGCAACCGTAGTGCGTAACGGAATAAAGAACATTGAAATAAGAAACAAACCGTATATTACTAAACGTTGACTTAATTGCATAGTATAGCTCCCTTTATATTTTGTTAAAGTTGTTATTGTTGATCAGATTTTGAAATGTATAATTTCTGCTTTCATTTGTTTTAAGGAGAAATCGTCTTGTTGTAAAAAAAACCATTTTAAGTTATTTTTAAAACTGCGAAGTTGTATTTTTGTTCGATCAGTTGTAGGTGATAAAGCGGGATGAGAATGAAAATATATACTTTCAGATAGAACATCATTTGAGTCAGATCTAAATGGAATTGTATCTGTTGATATATTTTTTACAGAGAACTGTATTTCAAAAATCCGGCAAGGTACAATTTTATTCACATTCAAATGACCGGTTATTTCATAACTTTTATCTATCTTGTAAGAGAGTTGCATTTTATCTGCGGCTGTTTGTGTTTTTCCGATCTCATTTATTGACAACGTCAGAATAACACAAACAAACAACAAAAACTCTTGTCGGAAAATATAAAAAATTCTAAACATGATTTTACACCTTTAAAAACTTTGATTAAATGTTACAAAAAACTCAATTCTTTAAAATATCAAAAAAGACGCAACAATACTGTTATTTCATATCAATCAATTCTAATTTGATAATTTATAAACTTCGGAATAATTTATTATTATTGGGAACGCGGTCGTCTCGACCGCATTTTTTAGTTTTGTTTTTTTGACAGGATTACAAGATTGACAGGATTTTTAAATGATAAATGGTCAAGTGCAAGCGAAATTGGCTCGCGCAAGTGTGTTTTTATTGTCATTCGGCGCGCCAAGTTCGCTTGCACATACAATTGTAATCAAAGGAGTTTTTTATTTTTGTATTATTTATTTTAATGAAAAAATTTGTGAGGTTATTAGCGGTTGATCGTTTGGTTCCCGTCTTCTTAATCTATAAAAATTGATGCGTTGTTTTTTTACGAAGATTTCGACGCGAACCAATCTATTTGTCCACAAGTGATCCGCCTCCCAACGGTTTCCCAACACGTTTGCGTGACCATTGTTGTCGGTTCGTTTGATAAAAATGATTTTTCCTTTTAGTGGATTGTCATAACGAAAACTAAAATCATCCGGTACTTCATATCGTTCCGGCACCGACACAATGGAATCCCATTTTTTGTCACGAAAAGCATCAACATATTTTTTTGATTGTTCGATGAGTTGTTGATGATTGTTGAAATGAAATCGTTCCCAGACGCCTTGCTGCCATAGCCCGTTGTCCCTTTCGATGTTTGCTTGAAATCCTGTTTCTCTTGGCGGAGCGAAAACCGGAATCACGTCAAGCGACAAACAAAGTCGAATTACTTGACCAACACTATTCGGATGTCTTGAACCGGTGAAAACAGTCGAGTTATCAAATTGTGCGTAGGTTGGGGTTCCGAATTGTTTCCAATGTTGTAACAAGGAAAACACTGTATTTTCAGCAGTCATCCGTACTACCGGAAACGAACAGACTAACCCGCCATGTAACGAAATACCGTTAAAAATATTCACGAATCCGTTGTTCCCTTCAAGCCGTAAATCCTCAACATAATCGTAACTGTCCAGCTCCGCGTTACCCTCGGCAACCTCCGGTAAATACCAACCAAGAGGCGGAGATTTGTAACGAATACGCCTTGTTCCATCAACACAACCATTACGTTT
>JAITKS010000430.1 GCA_031278315.1 Planctomycetaceae bacterium
TATGGGTAAAACTCGATTCCAAAGGACCCGTGTTTTATCGTCCTGAAAGAGGAGGACGGTTTGGAATACCGTTTCGGATTTATAAGTTTCGTTCAATGATTGTTGACGCCGATAAAAAAGGTCCAACATCAACCGCTAATGACGACAACAGAATTACACACAGCGGTAAATTTATCCGAAAATGTAAACTCGACGAAATATCACAACTCATTAACGTACTTTTAGGTGATATGAGTTTGGTTGGACCTCGCCCTGATTTACTTTCAGAAGTTGCAAAATATTCAGATGACGAAAAGAAAATCCTCGATTTGCAACCCGGTATCACCGATTGGGCTTCAATCTGGAACTCCGACGAAGGCGGTGTTCTCGAAGGCGCAAAAGATGCCGACGCCGTTTACCAAATCGTATTACGACCAACAAAAGTTAAACTCCAATTGTATTACCGCAAACATCGAACTTTTTATACTGACTTGAAAATTATTTTTTGCACAATTTATCGGATTGTTAATAAAAAATTTATTCCAAAAGAACTCAAAAATTATCCGTCATTTGAAACACTTCGATCAGAAGCCGAAAAACTAATCGCACAAGGAATGTGATTTTTTTACATATTCGTCAATACCCTTTTTGAAAAACAATTATGACAGCTACACGTAACGTTCCATTTTTTAATTACCCGCAAGTTTATCTTGATGATAAAGAAAAACTACTTGAAATACTTGATAATGTAGGTTCACGCGGTGCATTTATCGGTCAAAGTGATTTACTTGAGTTTGAAGAAAATCTTGCTCAATACACAGGAATCAAACATGTCATTGGAGTTGGCAATGCGACAGATGCACTTTGGATGCTTTGCCGTGCAGCGGGATTGACTTCCGGTGATGAAGTAATTTTTTGTAGTCACACAATGGTTGCAACCGCTGCTGGTATTCACTTTACTGGTGCTACACCTGTTCCATGTGAAGTAGGTTTTGGTTGGACAATGGATCCGCAATCGGTTGAAAAATGTATTACAAAAAAAACCAAAGCAATTATGCCGACTCAACTCAATGGACGTTGTGCAGATATGGATGCATTGAAAGATATTTGTAATAAAAATGGATTAATGCTGCTCGAAGATTCTGCTCAAGCATTGGGTGCTAAATACAAAGAAATTACCGCAGGCGGATTCGGACGCGGAGGAGTTATTAGTTTTTATCCGGCAAAAACGCTCGGTTGTTTGGGCGACGGCGGATGTGTTATTACCAATGATGATGAAATTGCTAAACTTGTACGACAATACAGTAATCACGGACGTAACGAAAAACTCGAAACGGAATATTGGTGTCTTAATTCGCGGCTCGATAATCTACAAGCGGCTTTTTTGAATTATAAATTATCGAAGTATAAACAATCTGTTGAACGCCGTAGAAATATCGCCCGAATTTATCATGCCGGATTAAATAAAATCGAACAACTTGTATTACAACCAAGCCCCGATAATGATCCAAATTATTTTGACATATTTCAAAATTTTGAAATTGAAGCCGAGAAACGTGACGAACTCAAAGCATATCTTGTTGACAACGGTATTGGTACTCTAATTCAATGGGGAGGAACACCTGTTCATCTAATGCAAAAACTCGGTTTTACACAATCACTTCCAAAAACAGAACGTTTTTTCACTCGTTGTATTATGTTACCGATGAATACTTCTGTTTCAGATGAAGACATCAATTATGTTTGTGATAAAATTGTTGAATTTTATCGCAACAAATAATCAAGAAAGGAAAACAAAATATGACTATTAATATTATTCGAGGAACCTGTTCAGACCAAATTTGGACATACGAAGATGCCTATCATTGGTTTTCTGAACCGCGTAGGTTTGGGAAATTTTGTGCGCATTATGAACTTTACAAACGAATCGTCAACTTGCCCGGCGATATAATTGAGTTTGGCGTTTTTCGTGGTGCTTCATTAATTCGGTGGGTAACCTTCCGTGACATGCTGGAAACAAATTACAGCCGTCAGATTTACGCCTTTGATATTTTCGGCGGTTTCCCAAAGGAAAATATCCGTTCAAGTGTTGATCAAAAAGAAATCGAAGAGTTTGAAAATCGTTGTGGTAAGGCTCTTTCTGTCGAGGAACTTGAATCTATTTTTGAACGAAAAGGATTAAATAAACATCTACATCTTATCAAAGGTGATATTCGTGAAACCTTGCCGACTTTATTTGAAAAACAACCCGGAATGAGATTGAGTCTTGTTCATTTGGATGTTGATGTTTATGAACCTACAGTTACAGTTTTGGAAAATTGCTGGAATCGAATGGTTCCGGGCGGTTTGATGCTGTTTGATGACTATTCATTTTGGGAAGGTGCAACTCGCGCTTTTGAAGATTTCTTCAAAGAACATCAAATCACAATTCAAAAATTGCCTATCACTCATGTACCAGCATTCATAGAAAAAACTGCCAATTCAGATAATGTTAAAATAGGGGGGGGGGGGCAGAATAGGAATGACTAGATATTTTGGAGAGTTTTCATTTAACATGGATAATTTCAATACTAATCAGACTCGTTTGTAATATGATCAAAAAATTTACTGATTTATGACTCTAAATAATATAATTGATATTCAAACACTTGCTCAAAAGATTCGTATTCATGCAACACGAATGATTTCTGTTGCGAAAAGTTCTCATCTTGGCGGGAATTTTTCGATGGCAGAAATAATGGCGGTTTTGTACGGAAAAATATTAAATGTTTCACCGGAAAA
>JAITKS010000450.1 GCA_031278315.1 Planctomycetaceae bacterium
AATCATTAAATTACTATTCACTAACCTTATTTTGTTTTATTAACCACAGAGAACACAGAGGACACAGAGAAATCAGATTTTGTAATTTTAGATTTTAAATTTAAGTGAATTACTAAAAAATATTTTAGATGGCGGGAACGCAGGCGTCTCGCCTGCATCTTTTTTGTACAAAAAACGCCTAAAGATGCGGTCGAGACGACCGCGATCCCGGCAACAATAAATTATTTCGCTGATATATTACAAAAAATTTTTTAATTTTTTTTCGTGTCTCTATTGACAACATATTTAACAATGTTAAATTTTTTGGTCTTGTTTGTTTTAATCGTTGCGCAAAAAAAATTTGTTTACGGCATGAGGCGAGATTGTCTGACATTTAACAGATAATAAAATCGCTGCCGATTTCTGTTTGTCATTTGTGTTGGTGAAATGTAATGTTTGAGAATTTTTTTAACAATGTTTTGATTTTATAATCATTGTACTTTAAATTTCGGTATTATTTTTTGTAACGAAAAAGGTGACCGTTCACGGATAAAACTAGAATCGCCCTGAAATGGCAACAGTATTATAACCGTTAAATTTGTTATGATTGTTAAAGTTATTCTTGTTTAGTTCTAATTTTTTTTTATTCTATGAAAGTTCGATTGCTTTGTTTTTTGAATTAGCTATACTTCGCATAATGTAATTTTATAGCCGGCTTTTTAAACTATTCTTATATTCTTATTTGAATTTTTGTTTTAATTTGCCGTCATTTCGATAGTTACTCAATCAGCTCGCACTGAAAATTAAAATGAGTGAGAGCAGTTAAAATATTAAACATGAAAAAAATATGAGTTCAGATAAATGGAAATCCCGAATAAATCGTATGGCTTATGGAATTCGTCGCCGAGTGCTTGCTCATACGATTTCGCGTAATGGCGGTTATTTGAGTCAAGCTTGTTCTTCGGCTGAAATATTTGCATCACTTTATGGTAAAATTTTGCGTTTAGCACCGCTTGATCATCCTATTTTACCTACAAAATTTACATCGACCCCCAAACTCGGAGTTCCTGCCGTTACCGGTATCGAATACAACGGTAACGGAAAATGGGACTGTGATAATTTTATTCTTTCACCTGCACAATATGCTTTGGTTCTTTATGCAACATTGATCGAATCAAAACGCATGGACGAAAACGGAATGGAACAATACGATCAAGACGGCAGCCGTGTCGAAATGATCGGTGCGGAACATTCGCCCGGTATGGAAGTTACGACAGGTTCGCTAGGACAAGGAATAAGTCAAGCGGCGGGAATCGCTTGGGCAAGAAAAACTATCGGAGAAACAGGACGTGTTGTTATGTTAATGTCAGACGGCGAATGTCAATCGGGTGAATTTTGGGAAGCCGTTCAAGCTGCAAGTTTCCATAAACTCGGCAATATGTTAATCTATGTCGATATGAACGGGTATCAATGTGATGGTATCATGTCAAACGTGATGAATATTGAGCCGTTTCACAAAAGATTGAAATCATTTGGTGCAAGAGTGTATCGTGTCGATGGACACAATATCGAGACGTTGGTAAAAATCGGCAGAAAACAATCTGCCGCAACGCCGACTTTCGTTCTTTGCAAAACTGATCCGTGCAGAGGAATAAACGTGTTAAAATATCGTTATCCAAAATTTCATTACGTAAGATTTACTAGTCAAAACGAAAAAGCGGATTACAAAAAATTCTACGACACAATGAAATACGACTGAAAATAGTTATATGTCAATTTGTCAATTTATCAATTTGCAATAATTGTTTTTGTTGTTTATTCGGCGGAAGTTTATTCAGCGGAATATGACAAAAAATCTAAAATAATTTTTGTAACAAAAAATAAAAAAAATAATAGAAATAAAAGAAATAAAAATTTAAAGATGCCACAAATTAGAACTGATCTTAGAAACATTGCGATTATTGCACATGTTGATCACGGTAAGACAACACTTGTAGATTGTATGCTGCGCCAGAGCGGTCAATTTCGAGACGCACAACTTACAGGTGAGCAAATTCTCGATTCAAATGATCTTGAGCGGGAACGCGGAATAACTATTCTTGCGAAAAATATTGCTATTCCATACAAAGGCGTGAAAATAAATATTATCGACACGCCCGGACACGCTGATTTCGGAGGCGAAGTTGAACGTGTATTGAGTATGGCTGACGGTTGTTTAGTTCTTGTCGATGCCGCTGAAGGACCAATGCCTCAAACAAGATTCGTATTAGGTAAAGCGTTGAATGTCGGTTTGAATCCGATTGTTGTAATTAACAAAATTGATCGTAAAGATGCAAGAGCTTACGATGTTGTCAATGAAATGTTTGATCTATTTTTGCAACTTGGAGCAACCGATGAAGCCGCCGATTTCCCGTATCTTTTTGCGAGTACAAAAGAAGGTTACGCAACATTTGATCCAACCGTGCATACTGATTCGATTTTGCCGTTAATGGATTTAATTCTTGAGAAGATTCCCGCACCGGAAGTAGAAATCGGTTCGCCGCTTCAAATGCTTGTAACAACAATTGCATGGTCTGAATTTGTAGGACGAATTGCTGTCGGAAAAGTGCATGCAGGAACAATACGAAAAGGAATGAATGTCGCGATGATGCAAAAGGACGATAAAGTAACACAAGGTAAAATTGCGCAACTTTATACGTTTAACAATCTTGGCAGAACGGAAGTACACGAAGTCGATGCGGGAGATATTGCAGCTGTAGTCGGATTGACCGAAATTGAAATCGGAGACACAATTTGTCAACCGATGAATCTTAATCCGTTACCGCGAATTCATGTCGATGAGCCGACATTAAAAATGACTTTTGGAATAAATAATTCTCCTCTCGGCGGTAAAGAGGGAAAATTCGTAACGAGCCGGCACTTGCGGGAACGGCTAACACGTGAATTAGAACGAAATGTTGCTCTTCGTGTTGAGCCGATCGAAGGAACGGAACAATTTTCAGTTGCAGGACGCGGTGTGTTACATTTGTCTGTATTAATTGAGACAATGCGGCGTGAAGGATATGAACTGTCGATTGGAAAACCGGAAGTAATTTATCGTAACAATAATGGTGTTATTGAAGAACCGTTTGAAACTCTAGTTGTTGAAGTACCGGACAATCAAACAGGACCGGTTATGGAAATGGTCGGCACAAGACGCGGACAAATTTTAGAAATGAATAATCGTAACGAAATAACGATTATAAAATTTTCGATTCCCGCACGCGGACTGATTGGATTACGAACACGTTTACTAATGGCAACTCAAGGAAACGCTGTAATAAATCATCGTTTTGAAGGTTACAAACCGCGTGAAGAATCTATTCCAGGACGTGCAACAGGCGTATTGATTTCAATGGTAGGAGGCAAAGCGAATGCTTTCGCTCTAGACTCACTGCAAGCAAGATCAGAACCGCACGTAGCTCCGGGCGATGTCGTTTATGAAGGTATGATCGTTGGTGAAAATTCAAGAAACGAAGATATGGATGTAAATCCGACAAAAGAAAAAAAATTAACAAATCTAAGAGCATCCGGAAGTGATAAAAATATTATTTTAAAACCCGCAAGAAAATTTACATTAGAAGAAGCATTAGAATTTATAGAAGATGACGAACTCGTAGAAGTAACGCCTTCTATAATTCGTTTAAGAAAAATTATCCTGAAAGAAGTTGATCGAAAAAGAGCAAACAGAAAAAGCTAATAAAAATTTACGTGAACGGTTATTTATTTTTTAACAATTTCTTATAACAAATAAATTAAGGAATAATACGATGCAACAACATTTTGAAGAGATCGGTATAACTTTCGATGATGTTCTT
>JAITKS010000459.1 GCA_031278315.1 Planctomycetaceae bacterium
TTACGATTTTTTATTTTTTTATTTTTCGTTACAAAAATTATTTGTTAGCGGTTATTTTTTTGTTTAGCCGGTCAACAAGCTCAAAAGTAATTGTCTTGATTGCATTGACATTTGAAGAGCTGTAATATTCGATTGCATTAAAACTTGTTGACGTAATAACTCTGATGCTTCTACGGCGAAATCTGTATCGACGGCGTCACTTAATGCGCTGGTTTCAATTTCGATAGCGTCGTTTATGTTATCTATATTCGGTTCAAGCCGGCTTTTTTGGAAAGTGCCTAAACGTGATCTCAAATCAGATATTTCAACAGTTACCTCTTCGAGTATTTTAAACGCATTATTTATATTAGTTGTTAAATCGCTTATTCCGCCGGATTTAATATCCGATAGGTAACCGTTTTCGCCGCCTAATTTGCTGCTGTGTACACTCGGTATGCTTATTCTTGCTTGCTGATCAGATGTTGCAATCGGACCGAGTTGAATCAAAACACCGCCGCTTGAGACTCTTAATTCTATAATGTCACCTTTGGTTACACCGCCGTCTATCCAAATCGACATATCCAAATCAGAAGTTGAAGTCATTGCGGTTCTGCCTTTTCCGATTGTTGCCTGATTGTTGATCAATGCCTCGACATCTTTACCATAAACTCGATTTGTAATCGTTCCGTATTTATCTTTAACAGGAAATACCGAACCCTGCCCCGCAATGATTTCAACAAACTCTTCACTCCCGTACTCGACCGAATAAAAAGTCAATCCAATAGCTTCGCTGTCTTTACTTCCGAGCATCGGCGCACCTGCGAATTCAGCTTTATCGCTGTCGGAATAAGTAATTTGCAGCGTCCCCCTGTCCCCAACCGATATGGGGGCACTTCCAGATTGAGAATCAGGAGGTTCGCTCGCAAAATAAGGTAACGCCGCTATAAAATGTTCGGATACACTCGCAGTTGAATTAATTAAATCGATTACTTGCTGTGCCGTCGGCGGAGAAGATGAATCAATACCGATCGTAATTTGTTTCGATTGTGAATCGTATGAAACGTTAGTTCCAGATGAATCGTAAACTACTATTATTTCTGTTCCGTCATATTTCGAATCTGCACTGCGAGACGTAACTTGAAAAACCGCATTAATTCCATTACGGGCAAGTAACGATCCTGCTGCTTTAACATTCGCGTTTTTCTGTAAATTTGTACTGAAATCAATTGTGCCGAAATTCCATTCCGATTCAGATGCCGATTCCGATTCCGATACATTCGCTCCGGCACTTTGAACTGTCGGCGCAAGTAAACCTGAACCGATCTCCGAATTACCCGTTGTCGAAACAGAATTACTAGCCGTACCCGACGGATTTATAATCGATACACTTATTCCAAATTTATCTAATACAGCTTTCGACTCAACTGACGGCGGATCGTTGAAAAATTTTACTAAATCATTTGCTGTCGTCTTGACTATTCCGTCTGCGTCCGTTTCAAGATGTATCACGATAGCACCCGAAGAAATAAGACCTCCCGAAGTTTTACCGGCTTCAGCATTCATCCCTAAATATTCCGAACTCGTAAACTCCGGCGGATTAGATTGATCATAGTTGACTTGCGGAATAACCGCAAATCGTTCACCTAATAATTGATCATTTTCTACCATTTGAACGAGATCGTTCATGTTGAAATTTCCGTTTGGATTGGTGCCGTTTTTTCTACCTGTGAAATCGGCAGAAATCACGATTGCATTCTTTTCCGGATCAAAAATTGCCGACTCTTCAGAATTGTCCCGAATAATTATTGCAACGTTATTGTTCTCTAATCCCGATTCAAGAGATTTTATTGTGAACGATGTGTTAGGATCAAAACCTTGAATTGCCGCACTTGCATAACCATAAATCGGCGGTTCGCTTGTTGTATCGATTGAAAGCGGCTCGTTAGGATTTGAAACAAATTTTATCGGAGGCGAATTTTCCGGCGCAAGAAATTGAAGATAATTATTCTCCTGCGGCGAACCGTAATACGCAACATCAGAAAACGGCGTAACAACACCGATTCCAAAACTTCCCGACGGTACCGCTGCCGAAAGACGTCCGGAACCGTCGGCGTTTTTAAGCTGATCAGACGTGTTGATCAACGTTGCGATCTGTTCTGCGGTCGAAACAACGTTGCCGCCGTCGGCTCCTTTTGAAAGCGTTTCGATTGTACTATCAGGAATAATAAGACCGCTGCCATTCGATTGACCTGTATGACGCAATTCAAAATAAGCCGAAGCTTCCGGTGATTGCGATATCCACGATGCAAGATCGTTGACAGTTGTATTTGATGGATCGTTTGGATTATTTTCGTTATATGAAATGTTGATTTGAAAAGTTTTAGACGGCTTAGTTAAATCAACATTGATACCCGGAATTTCGCCAGTCGTATTTCCGAATACATTGTTTATTACGAAATTGACATCGTTAAATTCTTCACCCGCATATTTAGCTGCGATATTGAACTCGTTATTAGCAATGTTATCGCCGGACTTGTTGAATATGTATTCGGCATTTGTCCATTTTTCTGTTTGAAGAACGACTTCAACAATAGTCGGATTATTCCCGCCGCCTTGTTGAACATTAAGAAAAGCGGCATCGTTACCTTGTTTTGGGGCGGTATATTTTACGATAAAGTTTCCATTTTCTTTACCGGATTCGCTGGCGGTAATAATTAAATCGTTATTTTTTCCATACGAGCTGAGAGCGATTGAACCGGCAATTCCTTGAGCGTGAACTTTAGCAGCAACTCCGGTTGCATCACTGTAGAGATTTACAGCGGAAGCAATATCGTTGAGAGCAGCTGTTTGATCGAAGTTAAATACTTGGTATCCATTAGTTCCGCCTATTGTGAAAATTGTATCATCTGCCAGTCCGCCGGAAGTGTAAAATAATTCAGCTTGTGCGGGCGGCGAAATAATTTCTGTAACGATAGCTTTTTCGGTTTGTCCGGTGAAGTTAGCTTGACGAATATCTATTTTTTGCTGATCGGTTGTACTTGATGTGATTGTGTTGAAGTCGAGAGAACCGTCGAGTAATTTTTGTCCGTTGAAAGCAGTTGAGGTTGAGTAGTAATCGATTGCGTTGATTATAGCGTCAGCTTGTTGTTGCAAAGAAGTAAGAGTTGCGGAATTTTCGACTCCGGTATTAGCTGCTTGCGTAATAATACCGCGCAGATCATTTAGAAGATTATTAATACTGGCGAGTGTACTATCGACTAATGATATAGCTTTATCAGCGCGTTGACTATTTGACACAGCTTGTTTCATTAGTACCAAGTCGGTTCGCATTGTATTTCCTGTAATGAATCCAACCGGATCATCTTGACCGCTTTCAACACGCAAACCGCTGGAAATACGTTGTATAGATTTTGCAAGAGTGTCATTTGTACGGGCAAGTGAGAGCTGACTTAACAGCGTGCTTGTACTAACTTGAAGACTTGTCGGATTATGTATTGTTGACATAATAATTCATTCCAATCTAAAAAATCGGAAATCGGAAACACATTGATACGATTATCTAATAGCAAGTAAGTTACATCAATTTGTGATAAATAATATATTAAAACAAGTTGACGATATTTCATAATGATTATGATTATGATTATGATTTGAAAACCGTTTAAGCATAAATTTCTGTAATCAGTCTGTAATCAGTGTTGTATCTATTCGGGCGGATATAAAAAATCGAACCAGTATAAGTTGAAAGTATAAGTTGCCGGTATAAGTTGCCAGTATAAGTTGAATGTACGGCATTGCGGAATTTCTTAAAAAGGTTTCAAGATCATTTTTCACGTAACCGTTCACGTAAATTTGTAATATACTATTCATACTTGAAAATTCGGTATTTGTTTTAAACAAAACCAGCCCTGAAAGGGCGATCGGATTATAACCCGCCCCAGCGGGGCGGGTAAAATCACCCCAAAACCTAAGCCCT
>JAITKS010000146.1 GCA_031278315.1 Planctomycetaceae bacterium
GTAGGATGCGAAGAATCAACTGTTCCTTCGTCGTCATCTCCCAACAAATGTTGACCTTCCGCATAAATCAAATTTTTCATTCCTTCCGCTGTTAGTTTCTCATAGGTTTGACGAAGAAAGTTACGTCTTTCGAGATGCGTTTTTTGTACGTTTGGTTTTAGCCAAGCATTGGTGAATGTACGATCTTCCACGAGAATAACCGGCGTATTGGGATGCACTTTACAGACTTCACGAATAAATGTTTCAGCTCGTTCTTTGACTTGTTGCGGAGACATATTGGGTAAAGAGTCAAAAATAAACACCGACGCATCGACTTCACTAATAATTTTTGCCAAATCATGTTCCATTTTTGCACTTCCCGAAAATCCGAAATTAATAACCGGCATATCCAGCCGTCGTCCGAGAATCGCCGGAACAGCCATGCCCGGACGCGATGCTGAACAACCATGCGTGATCGATGTGCCGTAATAAAACACCGGTTTTTTCACAGACGGAACAACCGCTTCAAAAATATTTTTTTCGGAAATACCAATAGATAACGCTGCCGTAACATTATAAAGCGGCAGATAAAGAGCATACTCCCGCATCTCCTGCGAAACGCCTTGCAAAATGATGGCTTCATATTTTTGTGCAGTTGGTTTGGAACATCCCGCCCAACGCCAATGCCCTTCTTTATCTTTAGCGTACAAATCAAGACCGCTCGACCCGACTGTTGTCATGTGCGGCATGGTGAGACTTTCAGCAACTTGATGACGTACTTGAATATTGGACGCATTTGTTTTGAAACGAACAACCAAACCGGCAGAATGTTGAGATAAATTCCAAACAGCAGCAGTAACATGTTCTTTGGCTCGTTCCGGCAAACGTGTGAACGGCGTAAAGGTATCGTTCCAGCCGCGTCCTTCGCAACTCCATTTTGCCGCATCGTACCATGCAACACCATTTTCCAGCGTCGGAGAAGGCGTAATTTGCCCTTCTTCCGAAAACGCAATAACTGAAAATGCCGTAAATATCAGGAAAAGAAACAAAAATTGAAAATGCAGTTTTTGCATTGAGTCTCCTTGAAATTAAAGTAAGGTTTTGATTGATTGTAAAGACAAAACAGATTGAAAGTTTAAAACATAAATTGCCGTAATATATCAGTTGAATAATTTATTGTTCACGGGAACGCGGCCGTCTCGACCGCATCTTTAGTTTTGTTTTTTTGACAGGATTACAGGATTACAGGATTACAGGATTGACAGGATTTTTAAATGACAAATTAAAAGAATCAAAACTTGAAACCATCAATTAGTTGATTAGTGATTTGAACTTTAGAATCCGTACTAATCTCCGCATGCGAACTAACCACTAACCACTAACCACTATCCTATTTATCCTGTCAAAAAAAATATTCCACTGATATATTACTTCATTTTTAATTACTGAGTTTTTTATGGTGAATTATTTGTCTGTGTTTTATTGATTAAGATTAACAATGCGGGGCAAGTTCGCGCCGTTTACTTTCGGTGAAGTTTGAATTATTAGAGATTCTCAAAATAGAAAAATATCAATGTATTCATTACAAGAATTAGAACAAGCGAAAGAATATATTTTGGAACATAAAATCCATTCAGTGGAAGTTGGATTTGGCGATATTCATGGTTCTATTATTGGAAAACGATTACCTGCCCGGTTTTTATTGGAACATTTAACTACGGGAACGGGATTATGCCGTGCGCCGTTGACATGGGATATTCAGTCTGAATATTTTTCAACGTCGAAGTTTGCGGGCTTTGAATACGGTGCGTCGGATATGATTTTGAAACCGGATTATTCTACGTTGCGTGAAATTCCGTGGCGAAAAGGAACAGCTTTTGTTCTTGCTGATCTTGATACGGATAAAGGACAACGTATTCAAATGTCGCCTCGTCAAATTCTGAAAAATGTACTAAAACGGCTTGAAAAAACGGGTTATACGGCAAAAGTTGGTTCGGAAATTGAGTTTTATCTGTTGGACAGTAACAAAAAACCGCTTTTCGGCGGCAAGGAGACTTATTCTATTGGAAAAGCGAGTCAGTATAGCGATATTATTGAACAAATTCAGCGTAATTTGGAAGCGTTTCAAATTCCAATTGAAGCGGTTCACACCGAATACGGACCTGGTCAGATGGAAGTGATTCTGGAATTTTCTGATGCGTTAACTAATGCGGATAATACGGTGATTGCGCGTAACGCTATTAAGGAAATCGCACGAAAAAACGGAATGTACGCAACATTTATGGCGCGAATTTGGAATACGGAATCGGGCAGCGGTTATCATTTACATCAAAGTTTATGGACAAAGGAAAATAACGGTGTTGCGAAAAATGCTTTTGCGGAAGATAAAACGGTACTTGAACAATATGCAGCGGGACTTCTTGCCGGAACACGTGAATTTATGGCGTTGTGTTGTCCTACGGTTAATTCTTACAAACGTCTTACGGATATGTCGTTTGCACCGACAAGAGTCGGCATTGGTTACGATAATAGAACCGTTTCAACAAGATTGGTTGGTCAGGGAAATAGTACGAGAATTGAACAACGTACTGGAGCTGCCGATGCAAACGCTTATTTTCTGATTGCGGCTTCGTTGGCTTCAGGGGTGTACGGATTGGAACAAAAATTGCCGGCTCCTGAAATTATCGAAGGTAACGGTTATTTTAATGAAACGCTTCCTGCAATTCCGCGAACATTAAAAGATGCGGCAATTTTGTTTGACAAAAGTGAAAAAGCGGTTGAATATTTTGGTAAGGAATTTGTTGAGATATTCAGTGAATTGATTCATTTTGATATTTCTGCTCACGATACCGCCGTTACTGATTGGGAACGTGAACGGTATTTGGAAAATTCGTAATTGTTTATGAAAATTAAAAATAAACGTTATAAATATCTATTTTCTATTTTTTCAGTTGTTTATGTATGATGAAACAATATTTGTAATATATCAGTGGAATAATTTATTTTTTTGCGGGAACGCGGTCGTCTCGATCGCATCTTTAGGCGTTTTTTGTACAAAAAAGATGCAGGCGGGACGCCTGCGTTCCCAGCTAAAATATTTTTTAGTAATTAACTTAAATTTAAAATCTAAAATTACAAAATCTAAAATTACAAAATCTGATTTCTCTGATTTCTC
>JAITKS010000153.1 GCA_031278315.1 Planctomycetaceae bacterium
AAGTTAAATTTTCGTTGCGTTTAAATAATCGTTTATCGAACTGTATATTTTTTTCTTTTTGATATTTGAAAAAAATTTACAGTATTGATAATTTTTGAACATTTATTCACCTTATATTAAAAGGAAAAGAAAAATGAAAAAGACAAATTTAACTTCAAATTTGCCGAACACTGAAACTAATTTTAATATCGAATTAACAAGCAATGTTAAAACAGATGTTAATTTAGGCAAGCAGGGGGGGGGGGGGCTATCTGTATGGAAGTCTCTGTTGTAATTCTTGTTACGACAACTCTCATGGGAACTCTCCCAAACCTTTTATTAGTTTATTTGGTTTCACGCTTGTTGAACTTCTGGTAGTAATAGCGATCATAGGTATTTTGATTGCGTTACTTTTACCAGCAGTCCAAGCAGCTAGAGAAGCGTCAAGACGTCTAAGTTGTAGTAACAATATGAAACAAATGGGCATTGCCGTTCATACGTTTCATGATGTTTATAATGGTGTTCCTCCGCTTTATCTTGAAGGAGGCCGTGCGGGAACTTTTTGTTTCCTGTACAGTTTTGCCGAACAACAAGCTTTGTGGGAGATGATTATCAATGCAAGTGATAATACGTCAGATAAAGGTTTGAATGTGAACCTTTATGGTAATTGGTGGACAACACAATTAAACGACTCACAACGTAAATCATTTGGTTCGGTAGCATGGATGAAATGTCCTTCACGCCGTACAACTAGTGCTGTTATTGTAGGCGGAACAGATCAGCCCGGACCATTGAGTGATTATGCAGTTGTCGCTTATACCATTGACCGCACGATTGCTGCCGGAAAAACAACAAGTTCTAACAATCCTACAAATTGGTGGTATTACTCGTGGAATAGATCTCAGTACAATTCTCAATCTCCTAACTTATATTTTCGCGGTCCTATTCTATTAGCCAATATAGAAGGCAGTGATCGTTCCAAATGGACATCTGCAAATGCTTTTAGTAGTTGGATCGATGGAACTTCAAATCAAGTTATTATCGGCGAAAAGCACATTCCGTCTAATGCTATTGGTGTTTGTGAAATTAGAGCAGGTACAACAGCTGACAAAGTATTTACTAGCGACTGTTCTTATTTGACTACTGATGGTGGTCGTTGGGGAGCTTTGATGCGTAGGATTTCAAGATTTTCCGACCTTCCTGGAATTTTAACAAATTCTCCCAAAGATAAATCAGAAGGTAGAAATAGCGCACCTGACTGTCGTCCGAATGACGGATATGGGTTTGGTAGTTATCATCCCGGAATTTGTAATTTTCTTATTGGTGATGGTTCGGTACATTCGTTTCCGAATACAACAGCAGATGACATACTTTTTATGTTATCTGATGTTCGAGACGGCGGAGTAGTTTCATTACCGTAACAATAAATTTAAATTTTTAGGTAATATATCAGTTGAATAATTTATTTTTTTTGCGTGAACGCGGTTGTCTCGACCGCAGCTTTAGGTGTTTTTTTGACAGGATTGACAGGATTTTTAAATGATAAATTAAAAGAATCAAAACTTGAAACCATCAATTAGTTGTTAGTGATTTGAACTTTAGAATCCGTGCTAATTTCCGCATGCGAACTAACCACTATACACTAACCACTATCCTGTAATCCTGTTTATCCTGTCAAAAAAAATATTCCACTGATATATTACAAATTTCAAAATTTCAAAAAGAGAGGAGTAAAATTTCAATGAAAAAAATTACATTTTTTTTCGTATTGTTGGGTTTGTTCTTGTTGATATTTACAGGCTGCGGCAGCAAGGTAACAGTCACGGGAGCAGTAACATTTCCGGATGGTTCACCGTTGACACAAGGTTTTGTCATTTTCGAAAATGGTATGTATCAAGTTTCGGGAGCGATCAATTCAGACGGTCAATATAAAATGGGAGAACAAAATGGAAATGGAATTAAAGTTGGTGATTATAAGGTTCGTATTATTTCTCAATCGGGCGGTTCAAGTGATGGTGATCCGATTGTTATTTATGTTGCCGAGAAATATTCAAACGTGAATTCTTCTAATCTAACTTGTTCGGTTAAAGGTAAGACAACATTTAATATTATTGTAGAAAAGCCGTAATGATATATATGTATCGTACTATGAATTTTGGTGATACAAAATTGGTATTGCTGAAATTCATAATACGATATACACATTGTCATTTAAAATTCGGTTTTATTTTTTGTAACGAAAAAGGTGACCGTTCACGCATAAAACTAGAATCGCCCTTTCAGGGCGATTTTAGTTTAAAACGAATACCGAAATTTAAAGTGTGAAAAGTATATCAGAAAAAAAACGTATTGTTCAAAACAAAATATTATCGTATAATACGCCCCTTTTGTGAAATAGGAATCTCTAATTTATCTTTTTATTCAAAAGAAGTAACACCGTAAAAGACAATGTTTATAGTGTGACTATTTTGATTAAAATCGAATTATTAGAAATGACCTATAGTTGAGTTTGAATGCGGTTTTTATAGGCTTTAATGTTAAAGCCGCCGCAATCAGATATTTAACAATTTAACAAAGAATTTTAACAAGGAATTGAGAAATGAAAACTAAAACTAAAAGTATTGTAATCGGATTGTGCGCAATCGGATGTTTTGTGATTGGTGTTCTTATTTACGCACAAGTAAACAACAATCAGACTATTCCAGATGTTGAGGTCAATGCACGATTTGCCAGTGCTGACCAAAATAATGATTGTGTCTTGTGCAAAAGCGAATTTAATAATTATTTCGCCGCAACACATCAAGTAAAAAACACAACACAAAACAACAGCAAATCAGAAGGAACTATTGACTCTTGTTGCGAAAACACAAAAGTTGCCAAAACAGAAAATACAGAAAAAAACTGTTGCAGCGAAAAAAAGAATGCTGAAACCGTAAACGTAAAATTCCCTAAAGAAGGCGAAACGAAAAGCGGTTGCTGCGGAAATAAAGACAAAGCCGAAAATAAAACCGCAATCGCAAATTCAGAAAAAAACTGTTGCAGCGAAACGAAAAAAGAAGTAAATCCAACAACACAAAACGAAGTTAAAATTGACGAAGTTAAAACTACGGAAGTTAAAGCTGACGAAGTTAAAATTACTGAAGTTAAAACTGACGAAGTTAAAGCTGCGGAAGCCAAAGCTGTTGATTCGGAAACAAAAGTTGCCGAAACCGGCGATATAGAATCAAAAGATAAACAGTAAGTTTCGTAATATATCAGTGGAATATTTGTTTTATTAATCACAGAGAATACAGAGAGATTGTAATTTTAGATTTTAAATTTAAGTGAATTACTAAAAAATATTTTAGCCAGCGGGAACGCAGGCGTCCCGCCTGCATCTTTTTTGTACAAAAAACGCCTAAAGATGCGGTCGAGACGGCCGCGATCCCGCTGGCAACAATAAATTATTTCACTGATGATATATTACTAAGTTTCAAGTTGTTGAACTAAATTATTTTTCGTAACGATAATATCAGTGACGTTTGCAATTGACATTTGTCATAAATGTTCAAGACGAGCTGAGCTGCTGAACGATTCGCACTTTAATTTTCGGTTTATTCTAGTTAGGATTATTTATTGAGAGCAGGCTTTCATTCTATTAATTACCTAATATTTTAAGTGCGATTCGTTTTATAAATTAAATAAAATTTTGAATAGACGGGTAATCCCCAATCAAACTTTAACCGAAAATTTAATAAAAAAATGAAAAGAATTATTTGTTTTTTGATTTGTGTTTCTATGACTTCTGCGTTTGTATTTTCGCAGGAATCAGAGAGTGTGTTTTCTAAAATTGACACTGACAAGAACGGCGTTTTGAGCAAGTCTGAATTTGCGTCTTATATTGAATTAGAGTCGTTATTATTACCTTCTTCTTTGATACAATCTTTATCGGAAGCGGCTGAATCGCTTGCCAAAGATGATTTTGTGTCGTATCAAAAAAAGTTACCTGCTGTACTTTCGTCGGTTAAGCTGACGACCGGAGCAATTCGTGCGGCTTTATTACCGTTATCAGAACGATTGGCAACAGGTAAAGATATTAAATCAGCTAGACGCACTTTTGAACCG
The DNA here is from genome assembly GCA_031278315.1 of Planctomycetaceae bacterium. GTDB lineage: Bacteria > Planctomycetota > Planctomycetia > Pirellulales > Thermoguttaceae > WRKP01. Next base: position 4,084 of record JAITKS010000153.1, read on the forward strand.
TTTAGCAATGCTGTTGCGAATTTTGTCATTGCTCAACCTGTATCGAGCAGACAAGCGAAAGTTTTTCAATGTCCGATGTCGCCGGTTTTAGGTGTAGGACGTTGGATTCAAAAAGACAACTCTGTATTACTGAATCCTTTTTTCGGTGCTGAAATGCTGCATTGCGGAAAAGAATTAAAATAGTGCCGTTACTACTTAAATATTTATGGTGAATTTCTAAAAACCTAATGTAAACCTAATGTAAAAATTTATTTTTAGAAATTCCTTAACTTCATGACTTAGGAGAAATTATTATGACCAAGTCAACAAGGCGTCAGTTTATTCAATCAACAGCTGGAGCCGCGGCGGTAACGCTAGCAGCTCCTTATATTGTTGGTCAGGAAGTCAACGGAGCTAATGATCGAATTGGTGTCGGATTTATCGGAACCGGCGGTCGTTGCGGCGCACACATTAACTATATTAACAGTTTCAAAACACAAGGAATTGCCGAACCGGTTGCGGTTTGCGATGTTTATCGTCCGCGATT
>JAITKS010000281.1 GCA_031278315.1 Planctomycetaceae bacterium
AGGTTGTCTTTTTTGTTTGAATCGGTAGAATACTCGCCGAAATAATTTGAATCAGATCGCAAGTTTTTGCTCTCATGCTTCCAACACCATCCGGATTACCGGCTGGAAGTTATGAAAAACCTAATGGTTCATTGCGTTTCCCGAAAGGGGGCGTTATGCATTAGGCTTGCGGGTTTCAGGGTTTGCGCTTGCGCTTACTTTGCTGCGTACTATTGCGCGGCTCGTCCATGTGGTGTGGATGTGAAATTCGCTCGGAGCAACGTAGCGTTCCCCGTTTTTTTTTTCTACGCTGCGTTTTCTTGACGGTCTGCTTTTCGTAACTTGAAAGGCAGAATATGACCTCACAAAATTCAAAATCAAATCAGAATAAAATTAATAGCGGCGGATTAAAATCTGCAATCGCTCACAATAATTCTGTAAAACCAAATAGCAATTTAATTCAAACACTCAAAATTGCTCTTCCGCAATTTTTTGATTCAGATAAGAAATTTCAAACAGATAAATTTCTCGCTGAACTTCAAGAAAATAATATCGCCGAATCACGCGACGGCTATAAACTCGGTTTCGTCGGTAAAGATTACGCACGATTACGCACGATTACAAACCGGTTGCAAACCCGAAACAATGATCGCTCCCGATGTCAAACACAACTCTCACAACGAAAATAAAAACAGCGAAAATATCTTTATTACCGGCGATAATCTCGAAGTGTTAAGACATCTGCAAAACGCTTACATCGGAAAAAAAAATGCTATTTAGTAGTAACAAGAAGAATATAAAATGTTGCCGATAACTTGTGTTTTTGAGCAGAGCAATACAAAAGCTTGTTAGGACATTATGAATCCATTTTATAAAATACAAATCCATTCGGTAATTTAATATTTGGCATCCATAGAGGTTGACCGTTCCAGCCGAGTTCGACTTCACCCGTCAGGCGGTACATTATCAGAGAAATACTGCTATCGTAGTTGTCAAATTCTTTTCTGTTTGTCGGTGTTAGCATTGTTCCTGTTTTTCTACTAATTTTATGTCCGCTACTAACAAACAATTTGGCATCTTTAATTTTCTCTTTATCAGCAATCATTTTTATTGCCTGAATGTATATTAGCGAATCCCAATCAGTATCTTTTTCGCTTTCAATATGCGACAAAATTTGGATAATCAAATCAATTTTTACGTCTTGTGTTTTTTTTCCAATAAAATTGCCTAAAAGTGTATCGAGTTCTGAAAGCGTTTTATTAACAGGAAAGGCGGCAAAATAATTTACTCCGCCTGTAATACAAGATAATTGACTACCGTCAATAACATTATTGCGGGTCGGTTTGATACCGTTTGCATAGAGAATATGCATGGCGTCAAGTCCTTTTTCGGTGATTTGTTTAACGAGAACTTTTTGTGATTCATTCAACTCCTGAAACCGTTTAAAAACGGAGAATGGCATAAAAAGACGTATTAGTCCTCTATCTCTATCATATCCAAACATTCGGCAGTGTTGCCAATAAGTATCCGCCTGTATTGTTTTGGCTGTCCGAGAATAATAAACTGTTTGCAGATTCGGGAATGTAATACCGCGCCCTAAAATATTTCCTCCGATGACTATGTTATAACCGGTTTCTACATTTGTATGCGTATCAGTTTTAGAGTTCATTACGTAACGGTTTATTTCATTGCAACAAAGCAGGTCTTTAATACAATCGCAGATATCGTCAAATAGTTGTATTTCGGGTTTTGTTGTGTAGAGATTATTCCACTCGCTTTTTATACCTGCTTTTATAGAATTATCATTGTCGTCGAGACCTTGCCAAATATCGTTGAAAATTCTGCTTATTTTTTCTGATACCGTGTTATGATCTTTTATTTTCGTACTGGGATGAATCAGAAAATTACAAACATCTATTCCTGTAAGTTTACAGTGTGCGCATACAACAAGAAAATTTAGAATTGCCTGATTGAGCCAAGAATCAATCTCCGAATCGGGATCGATTACTGAAACCATTTCTGTACTATCAATTTCTATAATACAATACGGCTCAGGCTTCGAAAAGAAAAAATCCCCGCCAAGATACGTTTTGCCCGGTCGAAAGTAAATCACAAAAGATGGTTTATAGGCAGACTCTTCAGTTTGCAGCAAAACAGCCTGCGGTGTAGCCGTAACCTGCAAGTAAATACAAGAATGACCGTTTGACCGAATATCGTTTATATGTTGATTTATGACACTAATGTCGTCTTGGTTAATTCTCGTGTTGAGGCTTGCAGCATCCGCCTCATCATCAATTATCATTATCACTCTGTCTTTTAAGTAATTAGTTGCTAATAATTCGTTACGCCACTTTTTCAGTACTGTTGTATTTTTTTTCAAAACGATGACAACAGGTTGACGCATTTTATTTATTTGAAAAGGAACAGTGCCGTCTTCCGAACAAACACACATTGCGTCCATTAAACCATCTAATGCTCTTTTATATGTTTGTTTTTGCAACCGATTATTATCGGTTGTCAGTACAATGAATACATCAACCCCTTTATCTGCAGATTCTGCAATGATACCTAACATTTGGCCAGTTTTACCGCTTTGAACTTCGCCAAGCAAAAGCCCATTAATCCGGCTTTGGAAATCAAATTCGTCAAGAACCTGCCGTGAAAATTCATCAGCTGTCTCTTTGACAATTTGTTTAACCTCATCAATTTTGATCGTATTGAGATATGATTTAAGAAATGTCATTATTCTACTCCATAATCTAGATACCAAGTATCTGGTATTGATGTTTTTGTCATTGTAAAACCAGTTCTACCATACTGTTTTTGGGTAGATTCTGTAACAAATTCGCCGATTTGCAATACGCCGCTTTTTTCCATTCTTCCCTTCAGCCATCTTCCCATTATTTTCAAATCTTTAGCCGATCGAAAATTTTTAGCATAATCACCATTGGCTTTGCATTTAAACCTATATCCATCATCAGTAACTACAGTGAACAGTTGATTTTTTCTAGGATAATTCCCATCGCTTGTAACTTCTGTTGAGACGATGATATTTGCTTCGTACCAATCACGCGGGCGTTCGAGACCGTTTACCATTCTTGGTTTGCCAAAATAACAATTCAGATGGCTTTTTTTTTCAGGCTTTACTTGGATATCAAAAGATACTTTTGTTAGTTTTTTTCTAACATCCGCTAACTCTGCATCCGTTAATTGGGTAACATCCAAATAACCCAAAAACAAATTATCCGGTTCTAATATTTTGATAGCAGATTGATCTACTTGTTGAATCGGGACACAATACTTGTCTTGTAAGTTCGATAGGAATGTTTCGATCTCATCGTTAACCGCTTCTCCGTTTATTAGGACATCTGTGTCATATATTTTATCCGGCGTATTTATCTTTGTCAGATTGCTTGAACCAATAATAGCGGAAAGGATATTATCTATTCCGCGAAAAGAGTACACCTTGCCATGGTACTTGGAACGATTGGCGACGAAAACATTACCGCATTGTTTCTCTAAAAGCAATTTTCCGAATTTTAACAAAGCGTTGTATTGTGCAACTGAAAATCCGTCAAACAATCCCATTCCGGCAATGAGGTTTAGTTCCTTGTTATAACCTTTTTCGTAAATGCCTAATAAATCGGCTATAGCATCTTCCGAAATATAACCGCTTGCTATTCGGATATGTTCAGCACTTCCTAACAATGAAAAGAAAATTTCTGGGAAAGAATGATTCTTGGTTTGCAATGGCGGATAATTTGAGTTGAGAAGTTTAATCATTTTTTTGTAAGTTAAAATCGTATTCTAATTGTTCTTGAATTGTAAGGTTTTGTAACTTCTTGTTAATTTTTTTCAAATCGGTCTGTTCGTATCGTCCATCAAAAAGCGGTAAAAGATTTTTGGCAATCAGAACAACACCATCAGGCGGAACAGCATTACCGATCTGGCGGCGGACTTCAGAGACAGACCCCTCAAAAGTAAAATCATCATTAAATGACTGTAATCTTGCACGTTCTCTGTTACAAAGAGGTCTCGGTTCAGAATAATGATACCCCCACGTACCGCCTCCTCCAGCTGCGATAATCGTTTTGGCCGGTTCATTACGGTGCAAACGGCGATATACATGACTAATCAACCCTTTTACATAATACGGGCTGTCTGAGGGAACATCCTTGAAATTTCCGCCTTCGGGAATCAATTTTAGCATTTCACGAGTCTTTTCTGCAATGTTTATTTCGTTTGGATTGTAATCACAGACTTTCTCAACTCCCTTTAATGCTTTACCAGCCGTCTTATATTCATTTTTTCGTCCTTTACCGTGCGTGGGGACAGGATGGACAAAATGAAACCCCGTATCAAGCCGAATACCAACAATAATCACTCGTTCCCGAAATTGTGGTACTCCGTAATCTGCAAAATTGTATAGTTGAATTTTGACGAGATAACCATCTCCTGATTCACGAAATCCTTTCAGAATTTGTTTCATTGCGTGTCCCTTATTCGCCGTCAACAATCCCTTTACATTTTCAGCGACAAAGGCTTTGGGTTTCTTTGCATCAACAAACCGCAAATAATGCTGATAAAGATTTCCCCTAATACCATTGAGACCAGGACGTTTCCAAACAACAGAAAAATCTTGACATGGAAATCCGCCGACTATTAAATCGCAATCTGGAATCTTTTCATCAGTCGGATCAATATTGGCGATGTCGTTCTGTTTAACATCCGCATCCGGAAAATTATTTTTGAACGTTTTGACTGCCCATTCGTTGTTGTCATTCGCCCAAACCGTTTTGTAACCGGCAAGGTGAAACCCCCAGTCTAATCCTCCGCAACCAGAGAAAAGCGACAAAATTTCAGGTTTTATGTTCACTTTCGGCATATTTTTTTCCCTAATACCGATTTTATAAATGTTTCAAATTTCTTTAAAACTCCGTCTAAATCTTTCAGTTCGCATTCCCAAACAGTGAAAATGCGCCAACCGGCACCTTCTAACTTTATCCGATTTTCTTTGTCCCGTGCAATGTTTCGATCAATTTTGGCGTTCCAGTATTTTTTATTAGTTTTCGGTTTGTTACCTCGCCGGCAGTTCTGGTGTCCATGCCAAAAACAACCATGTATAAAAACAACTGTGTTATATTTTTTCAAAATTAAATCTGGTTTACCCGGTAAAGTTTTATCGTGAAGCCGATAGCGAAAACCTGCTCGATGAATTAGTTTACGAAATGTAATTTCTGGAGCAGTCTCTTTAGAATGAATACGGCTCATATTCCAAGAGCGTTTTTCCTTTGTCAAATGATCCATGTATATCTGCCTACTAATCTCAAACGTAATACGACCGGTCTCACAGACCAGTAGTATGATTTTATTCTAAATTACAATTGCCTACAATGGGGTATATCAGATTACATTAGGGAACTTCTAAAAAACCTACAATAAATCAAAACTGTTTTCATAAATATCTTAATTTTCAAAATGGACATTGCGCGAAGGCTGGGATAATCCGAATGTTTTTACAATCTGTAAATTACGGACAAGCGGAAGTGAAACGTCGAAAATTCAAGAAGTCGGACGCGGTTTGCGGTTGCCGGTTGACGAACTCGGAAACCGGCTGAGCAGTGAAGAATTTCGGCTGAATTACATTATCGGTTGGGACGAAAAAAACTTCGCTGAAAAATTAATCGGTGAAATTAATCGTGACGCAAAAGTCATTCTAAACAACGAAATCTGATATTGGCGAGGATTTGAGAAATCTTTATGAGTTACCATTATCTTATGATTCGGAGATAGAACATGAAGTTCTGAAAATAAAGGTTCCGCGGCGAGTTATTGTTTACGGCAAGTTACCCAAAGGCAGTGTGAAATTACCGTTACCGACTTACACCGGCGGCACAACGAGTCCGGATTTCGTTTATGCTATTCGCAACGAAAAAACAAACGCCGTAGAATTACATTTGATTATCGAAACCAAAAGCGAAAATCTCCGTCAATCTGACG
>JAITKS010000362.1 GCA_031278315.1 Planctomycetaceae bacterium
CGCTGGGGCGGGTTATAATCCTGTTGCCCTTTCAGGGCGATTCTAGTTTTATACGTGAACGGTCACCTTTTTCGTTACAAAAAATAATACCGAATTTTAAAGTACAATGAGTATATATCACAACTCACGTAATATTACATTGCTCAAAACTGTTGCTCAATTCAGTTGCTAAATACTGTAATCTTCTGGAAACACAATAGAGTTTTTTGGAAACGCAAAAACAGAATCACCATTCTGAAATTTATAAACTGAATATTTTTCATGCGACATTTCTACGAAAATCTCTTTGTTGTTTGTGTCAGTTAATTCAATTTTTGCAATTGCTCCCGCAAGCTGAATACGGCTAATTTTTGCAGGTAAACCGGCATTGTCGATATTTTCAGGTAAGAGTTCAATCTCATGCGGACGAACAAATAATCTCGTTTTATTACTGCTTTTCGTGATAATATCAGCAGATTGATCAAATAAAACACGTCCCGATTCAACTCTTCCATGAAACAAATTTACATTGCCTAAGAAATCCATAACAAACTCGTTTTTCGGATTGTGAAAAACCTCCGCCGGAGTCCCTTCTTGCTCAACACGTCCTCTGTTCATCACAATGACACTATCAGCTAACTCCAACGCTTCCTCTTGATCATGCGTTACAAAGATACTTGTCAACTTTATCTCATCGTGCATTCTTCTTAACCATCGTCTCAAATTCTGCCGAACTCTTGCATCAAGTGCGCCGAAAGGTTCATCCAACAACAGAAATCTTGGCTCGATTGCCAACGCACGCGCTAACGCAACCCGCTGCCGCTGCCCGCCCGATAACTGATCCGGATAACGTGATTCCAAACCGTCAAGCTGAACTAGATGAATTAAATTCATCACCCGCTCACGAATTATTTTTCTTGACAGTCTGTCTTTACCTCGCCGCACATTCAGCCCGAAAGCGATGTTACCGTAAACGGTATGACGTCTAAAAAGCGCATAATGTTGAAAAACAAAACCAACTTTACGCTCACCAATTCGATTTCCTACAACACTTGTTCCCTTGAACAAAATATCAGCGCCATCTACCGGCTCAAAACTTTCTAGTCCGGCGATAATCCGTAACAACGTCGTCTTACCCGACCCCGACGGACCAATCAAAGCGACAAGATCGCCGTCCGGTGCCGTCAAATTTATATTTTCTAAAGCAGTAAAACTGCCGAATCGTTTCGTTATATTTCTAACTTCAACGCTCATGATGTTTCACCTTCCATTCAATAAAACTCTTTACAACTAAAGTAACCAACGCAAGTGCAGCAAGCAAAGTTGCCATCGCAAACGCAGACGAACCGGCAGAATAACCGTCGTAAACAGTCTGAATATATAACGGGATCGTATTCGTCTCACCCCGTATATGTCCCGATACGACACTTACAGCACCAAATTCGCCCATAGCTCGTGCATTGCAAAGAATCACACCATACAATAATCCCCACTTTATATTCGGCAAAGTAACCCGCCAAAAAATACTCCATCCGCCTGCACCTAATGATACAGCTGCTTCCTCTTCTATCTTGCCTTGTTCCTGCATTAACGGAATCAATTCACGCACTACAAACGGAAACGTTACAAAAATCGTTGCAAGCACTAATCCCGGTACGGCAAAAATTACCTTAATATTATGCGACAACAACCACGCCCCAAACGTAGTCTGTTGACCAAATATCAATACGAATATCAATCCCGCAACTACCGGCGATATCGCAAAAGGTAAATCGATCAATGTAATCAATATATTCTTGCCGCGAAATTCAAATTTCGTTATACACCAAGCTGCCGATACGCCGAATATCACATTTAACGGTACCGCAATTCCTGCTGTCAATAATGTTAATTTAATCGCTGACCACGCATACTCGTCCTTGAAACTGTTTACATACACTTCAAATCCTTTGCGAAATGCCTCGACAAATATCGCCGAAAGAGGCAATATAAGAAATAAACCCAAATAAAAAAATGTAATCAATACAAGAATTACAGGTACTATCTTTTTCATTGATATTTTTCGTAACAAAAATTAATTGATAATGCGGAATACAAAAATTTGTAATTATTCAATTGAATATTAAATCACAATTATAATAAATACCGTCGATGACTAATAAATATCATTGATGACAATTCTTTGTTAGTATAATTAGAAATAATATTCGTAACGTTAAATATTCGGTGTTAACCTTTACTTAAATTTTTGACCATAAAATTGCAGCGAATTTATTATTAACATCAGCACAAACGACATCAATAACAACATAAGTGAAATAGCAGTTGCACCTGCATAATCAAAAGCTTCAAGTTTTGCAACAATCAACAAAGGCGTAATTTCAGTTTTGTACGCTATATTTCCTGAAATGAAAACAACCGAACCATATTCACCAATAGCTCTTGCGAAAGCCAACGTGAAACCTGTTGCAAGCGACGGTAAAAGCGACGGTAAAATAATCCGTGTGAAAATTTGAAATTTCGTTGCACCTAACGATTCGGCAGCTTCTTCAATTTCTTTGTCGATGTCTTCGAGAGTCGGTTGTAAAGTTCTTATTACAAAAGGCAATCCTATAAAAGTTAATGCGACCAATACTCCTAATTGAGTGTACGCTATTTTTAGTCCAAACGATTTTGTAATACCTCCAATCCAACCATTCGGCGCACATACGGCAGTCAACGCAATTCCCGAAACAGCTGTAGGCATTGCAAACGGTAAATCAACTATTGCGTCGATTAAACGTCTGCACGGAAATTTATATCGCACCAACGACCACGCAACAATAAAACCGAAAATTGCATTGATCACCGCCGCAAGAAACGAAGCTCCAAGCGTCAACTTGTACGACGCTGCAACTTGCGGCGAAACAACTATTTTGGCAAACTCTTGCCATGTTAAAGATGTCGTCCGCAATACCAAAAATGCAAGCGGTAACAACACAATCAAGCCAATGTAAGCTGTCGTAAAACCAAATGTTATCCCAAAACAGGGCAATACGTTACGATGTTTCTGCTTTCTCATTTGTTAGGCAGTAGTTAGTATGAGGAATTTGTAGATGATTTAGATTAAATAAAAATTAAAAATTAAAAATTAAAAAATTTGAAAAACAAATATTCTACCGATATTCTACCGATATATTATCCAAAAATTATAATATTCAACGGAATATTTGTTTTTATATTAGTACCGAAAAAGCAGCAAGAATAAAATTAAATGAAAAATCATTTCAACTTTTCCTGCCGCTCTTTCAGGACTAATTATTTTTTTACACGATAATTTTTAGCTCAATTTTTAGCTCAATATTTAGCTCAATATTTATTTCACTTTTTATTTCTAATCATAAATAATTGAAAATAAAAATTACATAAATTTGTTGCAAAAAAATTTCACTGATATAATTCTGAAACACAAAATTACCAAAAAACACAAAACTCACAAAAGGAAAATTAAATTTCAATCATTCAAATTATTTTCTTTCTGATATTTGATCAAACACGCCGCCGTCAGCAAAATGTTTTGTATGAGCGGCTTTCCATCCTCCGAAAACTTCGTCAATTGTGAATAAATTTACATTTGTGAAATTCTTTGCGTATTTTTTCAAAATTTTAGCATTTCGCGGACGATAAAAATTCTTTGCGGCTAGTTCTTGACCTTCATCCGAATAAAGATAATTTAGATAAGCGTCAGCGATTTTTCGAGTTCCTCTTTTATCAACAACTTTATCAACGATCGCAACAGGCGGTTCAGCAAGAATACTTACGGGCGGTACAACTATTTCATATTTATCTTTGCCGTATTCTCTGATAGCTAGAAACGCTTCATTTTCCCAGTTTAGCAAAACGTCGCCGATTTCACGTTGGACAAAAGTTTGAGTTGAACCTCTCGCACCGGAATCAAGCACGGGAACATGTTTGTAAAGTTCAGTTGTATAAGCTAACGCTTTTTTCTGTGCTGCTTCAACTTCTTTTGCGTAAGCAGGATCTTTCAACTTTTTGAGATCGCCAAGTTCTTTTTGAAGTATGTATCCCCATCCGGCGAGATAACTCCATCGTGCGACACCAGATGTTTTCGGATGTGCTGCAATAACTTCAACTCCGGGTTTGAGCAAGTCGTCCCATGTTTTAATTTGCTTCGGATTACCCTTGCGAACAAGAAACACAATTGTTGACGTGTACGGCGTACTGTTGTCAGGCAATTTCTTTTGCCAATCGGCAGACAGCAATTTTCCCTTTTCGACAATATTATCAATATCATAAGCAAGAGCAAGCGTAACAACGTCAGCTTCGAGTCCTTCAAACACGGCACGAGCTTGCTTGCCGCTGCCGCCGTGAGATTGCTTAATTTTGACATTATTACCCGTCTTTGCCTTGTAATATTTGGCGAAAGATTTATTAAATTGTTCATACAATTCACGAGTTGGATCATACGAAACGTTTAGCAACTCGTAATCGGCAGCATAAACTGAAACAGCAATAAACGCAATTACTGTTACAAAAAATGCTGAAATAATTTTTTTGGTCACGATAAATTCTCCTTTCTTTGAGTTAATGACCCTTGACTTGAATTACACCTTGGGTAAATTCCTAAGGCGGCTTTATTGTGCATTTTAACTTTCGTCTGATTTCGCAGCCGTTTGATTTACATGTTGAGTTGGAAAATTTACTTTGAAGTTTTGGTATCGACGAATTCTAAATTGCGTTTTATGCTGGGTAGAGTTTGCAATATCCATGCCATCGTTAAATCTAAAAAACATTCGTAAAAAACAAATTAAATATCAGATATAAAAATACAACACAACTTTCAACTAATGTTAATAAGATATAGTAAAAGTGTTATGTTTTTTAATATTATTAAATTATTCACAGACAAAAAACAGAATTTAAAATCAAAAGATTACTCAATAATCATTTGTTAAGATAATATTCAACGATACAGTTTGTTTGTCTATCCTATCATATTTCACGACTACTCGTTTGATATACTCATCGTACTAGAATTATCTTTTATATAAATACGTAAAGTCTTGCTTTATGATAAATAATCATGCTGCGGCTCGAATTGAAAATTAACGTGAGAGCAGTTTGAAAGTCTGATTTTTATTACGTCTATCCCCGTCATATTTCACGGCAGCCGTCAAATATGACGGATAAAATGATTGAAAACAAATAGAACAATTTACGTTACTCTGTAAACAATCGACGATAGACAAACGATCATTTTTCAACATTTATTAATTTATTATTTCCAAAATCGTTTGCCGTAATAATCACAAGTAAGACAATCACAAGTAAGCTGATCTCATTGTTGCCGGTTCTTATAATAACGAAATTTCCGGTGTTTCTGAATTTATCATTGTTATTTTTCGGGTTGTTTTTTTATTTACATTACTTGAAAATTATTTTTACACGATTAGCCGAAAACTGAATTGTGTTATTTATTGACTCTTTTCGGATAGTTATAAATAACAGTATTCAGATAAAGATTTAAACTTTCAAACCCATTGCGAATTAAATGAGAAAATCGATTAAAACATTTGTGTTAATTATTTTGCTTGTATCAACAATTTTTGTTACGAAAAAATCGGTACACGCACAAGGAGTGATGTTAAGAGGTATCGGAGCAGTCAATGTTTCGATGGCTGGAGTAGCAACAGGAACTCCAATAGATTCTGCTGGTGCGCTTAATTGGAATCCGGCGTCAATTTCCGCACTCAAGAAAAGTGAAATCGCCTTTGGATTAGGTTTGATTTTTCCCGAAACACGGGTTAGTTCTTCGCTCAATACAAATTCTGGTTCAACAGAAGGTGAGGCGGGAACGATTCCTAATCCGAGTATGTCAATTGTTTGGCGGCGTAATCCTAATTCAGCGGTTACGTACGGATTAGGTGTTTCAGCTATTGGCGGTGCGGCTGCGCTTTATTCTGCTGATAAATTAAATCCGATTCTTGGCGGACGTGCTAAATCGTCACAAGTAGTTATTTTCCAACTTTCACCTACTATTTCTTATAAAGTAACGAATCAATTATCGATTGGTGCGGCACCGTTAATTGATCTTGCTTCGTTATCAATAAATCCGATGCAACTAGGTCAACCGTTAACACCGGGTTCGGAATTACACAATTATGGTACACGTTATGCGTGGGGCGGAGGATTTCAAGTCGGTACATTTTATGATTTCAAGAATCATTACAAGTTAGGGTTCATGTTCAAATCGCCGATGTGGTATGAAAATTTAAGATACAAAGGAACAACTGTCGGCGCGGGCAACGACAATCCGTCAAAATCGGCCAGCGGTTCTTTTGATTTCGATTTACCGTTGACATTATCGTTGGGATTATCTTATGACGGATTTCAAGATACGATAATTGGAGTTGATGTTCGTTATTTTGATTATGCTTCTACACCGGGCTTTGATAAAGGAGTAATTTTAAATAAGGGTACGCCTTATGTCGGCGGACTTGATTGGGAAAGTATTTGGTCAATTGCGGTAGGGATACAAAAAAAATGGAGTGATAAATTAATATTACGGATGGGATATTGTTGGAATGAAAATCCGATTCCGAGTCGAAGTTCAATGTTGAACGTAGCAGCACCGTTGACGATACAGCATACGATTTCGGTTGGTGCAACATACGTGATTGTTCGTAATTTAGAACTTTCAGTTGCCTACGCTCATGGTTTCAAGGGCAAGTCAACTGGTAATTTCACGTCAGGTAACAATACAGGTGTTGTAACAAACGCAACATCGGGTAATGAAATAATGATGGGAATTACAAAAAAATGGTAAATTTTTTCACGAAATTTGTAATATACTTTTCACACTTTAAATTTCGGTATTCGTTTTAAACTAGAATCGCCCTGAAAAGACGTATTAATTTTTATGTGTGAATGATTACCTTTTTCGTTACAAAAAAAAACCGTAACATAGAGACGCAATTTCTTGTGTCTCTATGTTACGGAATAAACTAATTTAAGAGACACAATTTCTTGCGTCTCTACTGAATTTTTTGTTGGTCTCTTGACATAAAAAATATTTACCGAATTTCAAATGTACAATTCGGCAAATATTTTATTTATATTTATCTAAGTTCGGTTTGTAAAAATTTTTCTTTTCGTCACTGTCTTCGGCGATGTATTTTGATTCTGGTGTTTCGTCACTTTCAATACTAAACCACGATTCTTCAAAATCAATTGTCTTTCCCAATTTTGCTGCGATATTTGTAGTCAATGCAATTACAGCATCACCCATCGCAAGTTCAGGATAACATCGAGGTAACAATTTTACTTTTCGTTTTTCAGGTTCATCTAATTCAATTTCCTTTGAAGAATCAGCTTCAGGATTATTCCTTACACAAAACGCCCAATGTTCAATTTCTTCACAATAACCTCTACTTACATCGCCGAAAGTTGCCTGTAACGCAATAGCAGCAGAAAGAGGATCACCCTCTTCGCCGTCACCTGGACGCGTTACATTTAATTGACGTTTCTCACCTGAACCTTTCGCTACAATTTTCGTTTTTTGATTCACTTCCGCTCGATCATAAAACATAGCTTCTTTTTCACTTTCAATAACTATTGTTCCTTTCGTTCCCAAAACAGTTTCACCATAACCTCCGAAACCATTACCGTTAATCGACGAATATGCTACTGTTATTTTACGTTGTTTACCAAGTTCGTCATTTTTATCGTAACCTGGTCCCGCATAATCATAGACACAATGAACATGATCATCGACATCACGATCAATAGCTTCGTCATTTAAGCTTTCTGGAAAGATCGTGCGGGTTGCAGTAGCAGAAACAGATAACGGGTGTTGTTTTTTACCTCCGTGTGTAGCTGCAATAAAAATGCTCGCTGCGTCAAGTTGATGTGAGCCGAGTTCCGCCATTAGTCCGGCACTTGTTCTGTCAAATAACCGCCATCGAATTAACTCTTCTGCTGCCGGTCGGTCATAGACTTTTTCTGAACCGTCAATTTTGAGCTGCTCATTTTTATAACCATAAGATTCAGCAGATTTGAACGTGAATCCTTCAAACTCTCCGCCATTGACTAAAATTTTGTCTGCAATTTGCGCTTTAGTTTGAGCAATTTGTTTTTCGAGTAATTTTTTGTCATCGGGTTTGAGTCCGCCTCGTGCTAATTTTGCTTCTTGACGTTTTAATAAGTCTTCGAGTTTACCTGTTAAAACGCCGTCATTAGGTTTAATTTCGACAGGAATAGGTTGTTTCCAACTATCGCCTCCCGGTTTATTGTTACGATGCCATTGTGCTCGAATATAATGTAAATCACCAACAACTCCGCTTTGAAGTAATTTGACAACATGATCATAAAGTACGTTGTAATGTCTTTGGTGTCCTGTAGCGCAATGTTTTTTGTACAATAATGCGGCACGAGCCATCTCCTTGCAATTAGCTACAGTGTGAGCCATTAATTTCTCTGTTAGTACGTGATAGCCTTGTTTCATTGCCGCAATTGCTGCGGGTGCATGAAGGAACAAAGGCAATCCAATTATTACAGCTTCGATAGAATTATCAGGGTCGGTAATATCTTTTTCTTTTTCGAGTAGTTCTTTGTAGTCTCCGTAAACACGAACTTTAGCTCGTGCTTCCGTTTCGTCTTTCCATCCGTATTTTTTGATTAATCCGGTACGCGCACGGGCGTTGGCACTGGATTCATCACCATGAAAAGCACGGTATTGATTGAACGGACGAATATCGGCAATCGCAACAACTTGAACGTAAGCAGGATTGATTGCACCAATGAGTATTCCGCCTTCGTCTCCTGTACCAAGAACTGCCGCGCGAACCGGTTTATCGATTTGTCCGTAGCCAAAAAATTTAGCACCAAGACCTTTACCGGATTTAAGTTCTTTGGCATTAACTTCCTTGAGCAATTTACGCTGAAGCCATTCACTACCAATTGTTGATAAAAAGTTTTCTTTGCCTATAGCTTTTTGTTCGTTTGTTAAGTGCATTTGATTTATAGTTTGTTAGTTAATGTTTATAAGTTGAGAATTTAATTTGCCTGAATTGCTAATCAATTTATTTATCGAAATCGATGTTTTGCAATTGCGATCAATTCAGGTTAACGATGGGCAAGTATTTTACACGTAATAATAGTCTGGTGTAGTAGGGGAGTGAATTGGCTAATTTATCGATGGAATATTTTTAAACATTTCAAAGAACACAAACAATCACAGAAAAGAAAAGTAAAGATACAATACGTTACGTTTCTGTTACATTTCTACTGTTATACAGTATCCTGTCATAAAATAATTTTTTGTAATATACTCATTGTCATTTAAAATTCGGTTTTATTTTTTGTAACGAAAAAGGTGACCATTCACGTATAAAACTAGAATCGCCCTGAAAGGGCAACAGGATTTTTTACTGAATAGCCCGTCCCAGCGGGGCGGGTAAAAGTCCCCCCTCACCGAAGCCCTGAAAGGGCGGCAGGATATTGGATCAATAATAGTAGTTAGTTCGTATTTATTTTTTAAAAACACGAAACACACGAAAATCATATATCTCACCCTTTTTCGTGATCTCAAAAAAAAATCTCTGTGTTCTCTGTGTTTATACTTATTGTCCTTTAAAATTCAGTATTATTTTTTGTAACGAAAAAGGTGACCGTTCACGGATAAAACTAAAATCGCCCTGAAAGGGCAACAGGATTATAACCCGTCCCAGCGGGGCGGGTAAAAGTCCCCCCTCACCGAAGCCCTGAAAGGGCGGCAGGATATTGGATCAATAATAATAGTAGTTAGTTCGTATTTATTTTTTAAAAACACGAAACACACGAAAATCAT
>JAITKS010000369.1 GCA_031278315.1 Planctomycetaceae bacterium
GCTGGGGCGGGTTATAATCCTGTTGCCCTTTCAGGGCGATTCTAGTTTTATACGTGAACGGTCACCTTTTTCGTTACAAAAAATAAAACCGAATTTTAAAGTACAATGAGTATATTACATTCGTTTTTTATTTTTTTAATTGAAAAAATTGTCTATGTATTCGCCATGCAAGGGCAATTTAAGTTTAAAACGAATACCGAAATTTAAAGTGTGAAAAGTATATCTGTATATTACTAAATCTTAAATCTTAAATCTTAAATTTTAAATTATCCCCCCCCCCCTCACTATTATTTGATATGAAAATTGTTATACTTCTTGCCTCATATTTAATAAATCAAAACAAAGAGTCGTTTTTTTTAGATTTTCCGTAATATGTCAGTGGAATAATTTTTTTTCAAATTTTTTGTAATTTTTAAACCCGAAATACACGAACAAGAGCTAACTATCAAGAAGTCCCTGCGGGATTTAACAGATATGTGATTGATAATTTAAAATTCGTAAACAACCAAAAAAACGAAAAAAATTATTTCACTGATATATTCCAATCACAAAAATAAACATTCAGCATTTTATTTTTCGTTTTTAACATTTTGCCTTTCGTGATGAAAACATCTTGAAACGAAAAAATAAAAGAGCTTTTTACATAACCCCCAATTTAATAGAAACGAAATCATGGCAAAATCCCGTGTTCTTGATAAGCGGCGTAAATCAGTCCGCAGTATCCGTAAAATTACGCGAACAATGGAATTGGTCGCAACAGCACAATTCAAAAAAGCAATGGAAAAAGCTGTTGCAGCAGATTCATACACTAAACGATTAGTAGAATTAGTTCACGATCTAACTCAATCCGGCGATTATTTATCACATCCGCTTCTCGTTGAACGTAAACAAGAAATATCACAAAAAGATGTTTCTCTACTTGTTCTCAGTGCCAATAGAGGTATGTGCGGCGGATTCAACGCCGGCGTTATGAGACTCGCCCTGCAGCGTCTGAAAAATTTTACATACGATTACTCCGGCGTCACACTAGATGTTTCAGGTAAACGCGGAATCTCTTCGTTCAAGTTTCGCAATATCGATGTTTCAAACGCTTATATTCATCTGCAAGATAAACCGACACTCGACCAAGTAACAGAACTCGCAGATCATTATCTCGAAGATTTTCTCACCGATAAAATTGATCGCCTTGATGTCTGTTACACGAAATTTGAATCACTTAGCCGTCAATACGCAGTAGTCGAAACACTATTGCCAATAGTCGAATTAACATCCGAAGGTGATATAAACGCAGTTCGTGAAAATCCTGAATATTCCGATATTAGTTTGAAAAAAGCAGCTCTCGTAAGACAAGCAGATGAAATCACAGCAGACCGCGCCGATTCAGGAATAACAAATTTATTTAACCGCTCAAATAGATTGTTCGACTTCTTGCCCTCAACCGAAAGCGTACTCGAAGAACTCATTCCTAAAGCATTCAAAGCGAAATTATTCAAATGCTTTTTAGATTCAGCTGTAAGCGAACAAATAGCAAGAATGGTCGCAATGAAAGCAGCAACCGAAAACGCCGATAAAATGATTTCAATGCTGACAACAAATTACAACAGAGCAAGACAATATCAAATCACAAGTGAAATACTGGAAATCATAAGCGGAGCAGACGCTTTAGATTAAAATTTCAAAAACAAATTAAACAACAAACAACAAACAATAAATAACAAACAATAAAAATCGTTTATTATCAAAATATGACGATTCATAACCTAAACAAAAAATGAAACAATTTTTTAATTTAAAATTTTTATTTAATTTCGATATGTCTTATATTTTCGCTGTTTTTCGTCCGTTCTTAAAACGGCAAATTATTAAACGTGATAAATCAACGTTATCAATGTCTTATTATAACTTACTTATATTTTTTGTTATCGTGATATTTTCGATATCAGTATCATGCAATGACAAACCGCAACCTAATCCGCCCAATCAGCCGGATGGAAAGACTCCTATAGTAACGGATCCTTTATCGTTGCAGCCGTTGAATAATACCAATACCAATTTTCCTGATTCTATAATTCCGTCCGATAATACAACCAATATTACTATTCCCGAAGGTCTTGCTAATCCTCAAATATCAGCTGCAGCCGATATTGAAAAAATACCATTAATCAACAACGAGCTAAAAAAAGCTAATAACGCTTTTATAAATTCTGATATTGCCGGTGCGAACAATATACTTATCAATCTACACAAACAATATCCTGAACTCCCTCCTCCCGGAATTTTATTATTAAAAATTTATGCTGCCAACGGAAAGCATAACAGAATCAAACACGTACTCGACATGACAACAAACGATTCTCCAGATGATCCGGAAGCGTACTTAATTCTTGCCCAATTAGCAATGAAACAAGAAGAATATACGGCAGCCGAATTACTCTTGAAAGAAGCGGAATCGAAATTTTCTAATAACAATGTCAATCCGGTTAAAAGTGCAGCACGAAAGAAAAATCTGCTTAGTGCTTTATTAAGTCTTCAATCAAATCTTGCAAAAATTCGGCGCAGATGGATTGATTACGGTCAACTTGCGGATAAACGTATTCAGCTCGAAGGTAAATCAGCTGATTTATTGCGGCAGAAAGGTATTGCTCTGTTCCAACAAAATAAAGATGCTGAAGCTGCCGCAATTTTCACACAAGCTGATAATATTAGTTCTAGTTCGACTAACACAAATTCTAGTTCGCCTAACACAAATTCTAATTCGACTAACACAAATCAAAATAACTCCGAACAAGGTTTACCGGCAGAAGCAATGTTGTATCAACTTTATAACGAAAGAGGTGATACCGAGAAAGCAAAAAAATATCTAGCCGACGCATTGAAAAAATATCCAAAATCAAAAGAAGTTATTTTATTGTCAATTCATTCGCGTTTACGTGAGGATAAACTCGAAGAGGCGAAAAGTCTTGCCGAGAATTTAATCAAAAACTTCCCCGATTTCGAGTTGGCAACAAGATATTTAGCAACTATTGCTTTATATCTTAACGATTATCAAACGGCAGAAAATTTATTTCAGAATTTAATTATAAAAACACCGTCTGATTCGCACGCAATAAATGGATTAGCATTAGCACTCTGCGAACAAAAAAATAATAAAAAATTACAACGTGCTATAGAATATGCTAGAGATAATGTTAATAAAAATCAACAAAACGTAGAATATTGGAGTACACTCGGATGGGTTTTATACAATGCAAATCAAATTGAAGCGTCTAGGCAAGCTTTGCAAAAAGCTGTTGCAACGGGAAAAATTACTTCCGATACTGCTTACTATCTCGCCAATCTGGAAAAAAACGCAGGAAAGACAGAGAACGCAAAAAAATTACTCATCAAAGCATTAGAAAATAAAGCTCCTTTTGTAAAAAAAAGAGATGTAACAAAATTATTAAACTCGCTGTAATAACGTAAACTGTAATAACGTAATTCGTGATATAGTCAGCGGAATATTTGTTTGAGTTTGAAATTAATTATGAAATATCAATCGTTATATTTTTTGTAACAATAATTTTATTATGACAGACGAAAAAAATAAACAGAAACGTAATGAATTTGATGACGCTTTACGCGGTTATTATCAAGATCACGATGAAGTTCGGCCTGATGAATTGATAGATTATAAATCATTGGCGGCGGAAACTATTGGTTCTTTGATATTAGGTTTTTTGTCAATATTGACTTTCATTAGCATTCTTTTTTTGATCTTTCCTATCATGGGAATAGTGATTGGCATAATTGCTATTCGTAAAATTTTAAATGCACCAGAGGTTCTCAGCGGATTAGGTATTTCGAGTTGCGGAGTAGTTCTTTGTGTGATTTTTGCGGCAGGCGGTCTTTATTATCAGTATTATGTTAGTTCGTATGAAATTCCGATTAGTTACAGAGAGATCAATTTTGAATTTCTAGCTGAAGACCCGCGAACCGGTCAAATTAATCCCAATGTGATACTTCTTGCCGACTCAACGCAAAAAAGCACTGACCGCGTTTTTATCGAAGGATTTATGCAGCCGACACGAAATATGAATAACGTTATAGAATTTCTTATCGGTGCAACTCCTGAAAGGAGTAAATTCGCGCCGCCGAAACCGACAAAAACCGAATTTATAAAAGTTAAATTAACTGGTGATCTAGTTACTTCTTATCGAAGTTCTATTATTGGTGTCGGCGGGATTTTGTATGTTAATCCTAAACCGGAACCCGGAGAATTAGTTTATAGAATTGAAGCCGACTTCATCAGATAAATTGCAACTCTACAGAAGCTCCTTCCGTAAGTAGAGTCTGTAACTCATCCTTGTATTTTTTTATATTTCTAAAGAAGCCTAAACATGCATCTGAAAATTATGCGAACTTTTCATAATATTTATTGTACGCATCACCGATTCAGCATTGACCGATGAACTAATGACCGCTTCAACAGTATGAGTATCAATATTCAATGCGCCGTTAATGTTTATCCGTATAAATAGTTTGATGGAGATGTTCCTTCAATTATTCCTTCTGCTCTTCTGTCAAAGAAGATGGGCAGCCATTGCAGTGAATTTCCCAAAGACCATTGATACCGCCTTCTTTATACAAGCGAAAATAACGGCAAATCGTATCACTGTCAAGCATAAAAATTAAAGCAAGATCAGAAACGGTATATCCGCGGGCAAGCGCAAGCACTACACGAATACGATTCACAAAACGATGACTGCGATTCTTGTAATACTGCGTTTTAAGTTCCTGAATTTGCTCTTGAGTGAGATTGTAACTCATAATTAAATTATTGTTTTGTTTATTGTTGACGATTATTGTTTTGTTTATTGTTGACGAATTAAAAACAACTCGCAAATAATAACAATTCATAAAATAAACGTCAAGACGGATTATTAAGTAAAAATGGTAATGGTATATTAGCGGTTAATTGTCTGAACTATGATTTTTGTGATATATCATTGGAATAATTTATTTTTTCGGGAACGCGGTCGTCTCGACCGCATATTTATGTGTTTTTTGTACAAAAACAGTGCAGGCGAGACGCCTGCGTTCCTCCTAATATTAGTTTTTAGAAATTACGTAATATATGTGTGAATTTTTTTTCAAAGGTTTCAAATAAGGTTAGTTTTAAAATTCGTAAACCAAGAAAAATTTGAAAACAAAAATTCCGCCTGAGATATTATCAATCATCAATTTAAAATTTAATCGGGAGTATCGAGGTATGGGTCTTGTCCCATTGAGCGTTGTATTTTTTTTCTTTCTTTTTCGTAGTAGAGCATAATTTTTCTGTTACGAAAACTGCTTTTTTCGACTTTTCGTTGCGCTTTTTGGAATAAGATTAAAAACTTTTTTCCGTATTTTTTTTGCGGATTTTTTTTTCCGTATTTTTTATATTTTTTTGCAGTTTTTGGTCCGTACGCTTTTTCGATCAGATGATCTTCAAGAGATAAATATTGTCTGTAGGTACCGGGGTCACCTTGTCTTCCGCAGCGTCCGATTAGTTGTCTATCGATTCTTGCGGATTCGTGCATTTCGGTACAAATAACATGTAATCCTCCGAGAGCAACAATTTTTTCCGGTATTTTTATATCAGTGCCTCTGCCTGCCATATTTGTTGAAACGGTAACTTTTCGTTCTTCGCCTGCCTTTGCTACGATTTCTGCTTCCGTCTCGATATGATATGCGTTTAAAATCTGATGTTTAATTCCGACTTCTTCTAAAGCTTTTGCTAGTATCAACGATTTATCGATAGTTCGTGTTCCTATTAAGACAGGACGTCCGGTTGCGTTAAGTTCGATAATTTCACGAATGATACCTTGCCATTTAGCAGATTCTGTTGCATAAATTTGTGTTGGTAACATTACTCGTTTAGGCGGCCGATTTGTTGGTACGGGAATTACTTTACATCGATAAATCTTGCTGATTTCTTTTCTTGATACGACAGCTGTACCGGTCATTCCGGCGAGATTATCAAATCGTAGAAAATAATCTTGTACTGTAATTCGTGCTGCTTGACCGGTTGCGATAGTAATGTCAACATTTTCGCGTGCTTCGATTGCTTGATGAATTCCGTCCCGCCATTTACGTCCTTCGCCTAATCGTCCGGTGAACTCGTCAACTATTACGATTTTGCCGTCTCTGATAACGTAATGTTCATCGCGGCGATATTCACGCTCGACTTTAATTGCACGTTGAATAAACTCATAAATATTGAACAATCCTACGCTGTCCATTGAATCAGGTTTTTTTAATGCTCTTACTTTTGCCCGTCCTTTTGCGGTCAATATGATAGTTTTTTTTTCGTGATCGAATTTGTAATCAATTTCGTCGATAAATTCGTTTGCAGATTTCGCACTCCATTTGTAACATTCGGCATCTCGTTTTTGTTCTTCTGTCGGCAGTGCGCTAATAACCAAAGGAGTACTTGCTTCGTCGATTAATATACTATCAGCTTCGTCAACTAATGCGAAAAACTGGTTACGTTGTACGGGTTCTTCGTTGTTATTTTTATTGTTAGAATTATTGCCGTGCAGCATCGCACTTATAAAATCATGTTCGCCTTCTTTGATTTTTCGTAATAGGAGTCTATCACGTAAGAAGTCGAAACCGAATTCTTTTGCGGTGCCGTATGTGATATCGCAGTTGTAAGCGATTCGTCTTTGATCGGGTTGCATTTCTGTTTGAATTACGCCGACTTTTAGACCAAGTATGTTATAAACCGGTTTCATAAGTTCGGCGTCGCGGTTAGCAAGATAATCATTAACCGTAGCAAGCAGCGCACCTTTACCGGCAAGTGCATTCAAATACATTGGTAAAGTTGCAGTAAGAGTTTTGCCTTCGCCGGTTTGCATTTCTACAATTGAACGTTTGAACATTGCTATTCCGCCAAGAATTTGCACATCGAAATGACGCATTTTGATCGTGCGCCGAGCTGCCTCACGAACAAGCGAATATGCCTCAGGCAAAACATTCCACGAAGTTTCGCCGCTGCGAATTCGATAACGTAATGATAAACTCGCCTTGCGAAGTTCATGATCAGACAATTTCATTTGTTGATTTTCAAGTTGGTTGATTCGATCAAGAATTATCGACCAACGTGCAATATCACCCGAAACCGTAAACGGTATAAATGATCTAATAAATCTACCTATACTTGAATATGATCTATGAAATTTCATTTGTTGGTAAAAATAATAATTGTAAAATTTCAGTGGAATTTTTCTTAACAATTTTTGGTTTGGCTGATATTACAAAACACACAAAATAACAAAATTCACGAAAATTTTTATTTCATATTTTTTTGTTTATTTCGTTTTTTTGTCTATTTCGTAATCTCAAAAAAATAAGGTGAAAAATAAAGTTAGTTTTAAAATTCTTAACGAAATTCATAACTCGCCAAAGACCAGATTAAAAAGACCAGATTAACGAAATTGGAAAAATTGTAATGATTGTCAAAATTTCATCAACCGTAAAATATAAAAAATGGAAATATTTTTAAAAATATTTTTACATGAAATCAACAACAAAAATTTCTAAACAAATCACCAGATATTTCAATCGAAAAATAAAAACACAAGACATTGTGTCTCTACAGAAATCTATACAATTTATTATTTGTATGTTATAAACATTCATCCTTAACGGTGGAAAATTAAGGAGAGTTCGATATCTATATGCGAAATTAAAAATTCATTGACTAATTGATTAAATTCAACAAAATCAAACTTAAAGTATAAAAGACAACACCAAGTTTTAATCAGTATTCACTTGAAATTTTGGTTAAATCAGTCTGCTAAATTATCGGCAGCAAGTTTTACTGAATCCGCCTTTACACTGCCGAAATTTATAACACGATACGTATAGAAATCATCAAAGATAATGTTCAATCCTCAACTATAAATTATATTATGACAGATACATCTCAAAACAAGTCAGGACAGATACAAAATCAATCGAATTACCTTTTGTTGATTTTTGTTGCCGTTTTAGCCGGCACAATTGGTTGGTTTCTTTCCCAAAATCGACACATATTAAATCAGGCTGTTGACCAAAAATCTTTGGGAGAACGTAAAATTCTATTTTATCAATCTCCGATGCATCCTTGGATCAAGTCAGATCAACCCGGTAAATGTACGATTTGCGGAATGGCACTCGCACCTGTTTACGAAGGCGAGGCATCTTTCGATAATAACGATGACTTTATTAAATTGACCGATAAAACAATAGAAATAATTGGAATTGCTTCGGTTTCAGTTAAAGTTGCACCATTAAAACGTACATTACGAGTTGCCGGTATAATCAGCGACGATGAAACTCAACACCGCATTCTTGCGGCACAAGTTCCGGGCAGAATTGAAAAATTACACGTTAATCAAGTCGGCATAGAAGTTGTCGGCGGTCAACCTCTTGCTGAAATTTATAGTCCTGAAATACAAGCTGCACAACGGCTTTATCTCGAAAATTTACGGCTTTATAACTCTCAAACTGGTGCCGTAACATTCTCTGCACTAGAGACAAATCGTGAAAATCTGCTGCTGCTCGGAATGCTCGAAGACGATATCAAAAAACTCGAAACAAGCAATAAACCAAGTGCTGCATTTATTGTACGAAATCTTGCTGAAGGTACTGTTATCTCTCGCAAGGCTTACGAAGGTCAATACGTAAAAGTTAATGACGAATTGTTTGAAATAGGAGATTTCTCATCGCTTTGGTTTGTATTCGATGCTTATGAAACTTGCTTGCCGTTGATTAAACTCAATCAAAAAGTAACAGTTTCATTACCGTCTTTTCCAGATGAAACTTTTACGGCACCTATTACTTTTATCGACCCAAGTTTGAATTCGTCAACCCGAACAGCACGAGTTCGAGTTGTTATTCCTAATCCGCAAAAACGTATTTTGAATCGGCAAACTGCCAACGGAATAGTTCATATTGAAACTGAACCTGTCCTAATTGCTCCTCGAAGTTCTATACTCTACACACGAAATAAACCCGTTGCTTACGTCGATTTAGGCGGAGGTGCATATCAATTGCGTCAAGTTGTTGTCGGCAAAATCGGAGATGACGAGCTTGAAATAGTAAGCGGAATTAAAGAAGGTGAAAAAGTCGTAACTCAAGCGGCGTTGTTAGTTGACAGTCAGACTCAACTTGCACATATTTCCGATACTCCGCTAACGGCGGAGCAACACGATTCCGAAAAGCCGAATACCATAATACCCAAGTTGACTTCACCGGTTATTCTACCGGATAAACTCGTTCAAATAATGCTGGCAGCAACAAGTGCTTTGGCAGCAGATAATCTCGCTGAATATCAAAAACATCTCCCAACATTACTTGAAGAGGTAAATAAAACAAGCAGTGAAATCCGCGATATTCTCGCACCGCTAGCCGCAAAACTCGTAGCAGGCAAAGAACTAAAAGAAGCAAGACATCCGTTTGAACCTTTCAGTAATTCTTTCGCAGACATTGTGAAATCGCAACAAGCAGAAAAAAGACAAGCAAAAATTTTCCAATGTTCAATGTCGCCCGTTTTAGGAACCGCACGTTGGATACAAAATCAAAACGACGAAGTATTGAATCCCTTTTTCGGATCAGAAATGTTAAATTGCGGCGTAGAATTACAATAAAAAATCTCGTAATATATCAATGAAATTTTGAGAGTGACCGTTCATGTTTAAACTTTTCAATTGTTGTTTTTTTCTTTTTTATTGCTATATTTCGCATATAGATTTGACAAGTAAAAAATGAACAAATTAAATACTTTTTATTTAGTCGAATAACTCAAATCAGATTTTGAGCAGATATTGAGAATCCGTAACCTTTCGTATGTATTTTGTTTTTTCAGTATTTTTTTGCAAATATGAAATAAACAAAAATACAAAACAAACTAACATGTAATCAAATAATTTTAATTTTTTAATAGCGATGAAATATTTTAACGTAGCCGGTCCTTGTAACCGTGAAAAACATTACATGATCAATGCCTCTAACCGTCTGCATGGCGTGGAGGAGTTGATAGACAGTGAACAATATTTTGTGATTCATGCATCTCGTCAGAGCGGAAAAACGACGTATTTGCTGGATTTGGCTAAACGGCTTAATGACGAAGGCAAATATTATGCGTTGTGGTGTTCGTTGGAAAACGTACAAAACACAATTAAATCTGAAGAAGGTGTGCCTCGCATTGTTAAAAAAATCAAAAATCAGCT
>JAITKS010000374.1 GCA_031278315.1 Planctomycetaceae bacterium
GCTGGGGCGGGTTATAATCCTGTTGCCCTTTCAGGGCGATTCTAGTTTTATACGTGAACGGTCACCTTTTTCGTTACAAAAAATAAAACCGAATTTTAAAGTACAATGAGTATATTACAAAATAATCTGCCAAAATTCCTATTGTGGAGAATTTGAAAATTTTATATACTCCGCTGCTTATCTTTTTTTTCACCTGTTTTGATTCGGATTTTTTGAAAGTCCTATAAAGAGGATTTCTAAAAATATCACATAAAAATTAAATCGTTCAGATATACATTTCCGGTAATATATCAAATGGAATTTTTGTTTTTTTAAGATTACGAAATACAAAATATTCCGCTTTTATAATTACTATACATTTAACTTTGCTGAAATTTATCGCAGCAACTGTAAAATTTCAACAGATTCAATTACCTCGTAAAATGAATAAATTTAAATTATTTCTCAATTGTTTATTTATCCGGTTTGTTAAACAATTCGCTTTTGTTATAACTTTAATTTTTCTAGCGGCAGCATCTTTTCAGCCGACACTAAAACAAATATACGCAGACTCAATTACCGATCTCTTGGAATCTGCTAAATTACTTTACAATCAACAAAAATACGAACAATCCCGCGTCGCCTTTGAAGACTTTTTAAGACTATATCCATCTCATACACTAACTAACGAAGCAAAATTTTATCTCGCCGATTCCTATCTTTATCTCAAGAAATATGACACTGCAATCAATCTTTATTCTCAATTGTCAACACTTCCGATCACTGATCCTCTTACCCGTTCCGTTCTGTTCCGTCTTGGCGAATCATACTACACGAAAGGCGACTACAACACTGCAAAAAATCATTTGGAACATTTCGTGAAAACCTTTCCGCAAGACCCCTATCTACAATACGTATTCTACTATTTAGGCGATATCGCAATAGCTAACAATAATCCTAAAGCCGCCGAATACTATTTCAACACAAATATCGAACTATTCCCAAACGGAGGACGACAACTCGAAAACAAAATCGGTCTCGCTGTTGCAAAAAATCAACTGCAACAAATAATCGAATCCGACACAATATTCAACGAATTACTACACAGCACCGACCCAAACGTCCTCGAACCGACAACATATCAATACGCCATCGCACTGCATGAACGCGGCGATAATCAAAACGCTATTACGGCGTTAAATAACTTTCTCACTAAATGGCAAAACAGCACCCTGACAACTGATGCTATACGCGTCTTGACCCGATGTTATGCCGCAATTAAAGATAATAACAATGCCCTGCTGACTATCTCAAAAATATCAAATCCGACCGTTGACGATAACTTGATGAAAATAAGATTGCTCATCAGATTAAAAAAATCAAATGAAGCCGAAACACTACTAACTCAAACCGAAAAACGAACAGACGCCCCGCCGCATTCAGACGAAATCGCTTTTCTTAAAGCTGTTCTGCAATACTTTAAGAAAAATTGGCAAAACGCTGTCTCATTGCTCGAACAATTTCTACTGCCGAAATATTCAATACAAAATAACTCCGCAATAAATAACGTTACATATAATGTTACTTTCGGATATTTAACAATCACACCAAACGCAAATAAACATAATTTAAGCGATGAGGTTTTTCTACACGCTTGTGCATACCTTGCTCTTGCATACGCTAGATCAGGAAACAAAAATAAAGCAGACGCTATTCTAAACGAAATGATCGGAAATGCCGCAAATACAAATCAAGCAGAATTGAGCAAAATTGTAAACGATACTTACGAAAGATTAAAAAAAATCTATGCAACAAACTCTGAACCGGCAGCTGCAAATAACGACGCCCTTGCAACATTAAATCCGGGTTCAGGTCAGTGGAATCCTACTACTACGCCAAGATCACGGGGCGGAAATAAACCGTCTTCCGTAATAAAATGGACAGGTCAAAATAATGAAAATAACAAGATTTTCAATTCGACTGCAAACAATAATACAAATAACAATAACTATCAAAATCAAAATAATAACAATCAAAAGCCGAATTTCACTTCAAATCAAACTCTTTCTAAACAGCCTTCAACTACCGGTACTGATCTCGACCGATTCTGGATCGCACTTCGCGAATTTGAAAATCAAGCATGGAATAACGCCGCTTTACAACTCGACCAAATTTTGAAAACAAATTATTTCAATCAACCTCAATACGTTACAATCAACTACAACTATTCCGCAAACGATTCCTCCGATAAACTCAACGCTGCTTCTTTCGCTAAAGCATGCTCAATGCTTGTACTCGCATATACAAATTTAGGTGAAATCAATAAAGCAACCGCAATTCTAAACGCCTTTGCTAACAAAATCGAATCGTCAAATTCAACTCAACAAAATATCCTACGCGAAACCGAATCACAACTGACAAATATTATTCGTAACAATAATTCAAACAACAATTCAAGCAATAGCTCAAACAATAATTTTGTACGTCAAATTTCTGAATCTGAACAACGCCGAATAATCAAAGAATGTAATTCATTGTTTAATTCACGCAGATATGAGCAAGTCGATTCAAAGCTGCAAGAATTATTACAAACAAATTTAACGGCGGAAATTCTGCCGGAAGTTCTACTGTTACGCGCAAAAGCATTGTTATATGTAGGCAATGAACGTGAAGGCGTAAAATTATTAGAACGAATCAAATCAGAATTTGTAACTTCGTTACAGTATAAAGATTCGCTTTGGAATCTCGGTTTATATTATGAGATGTCAGGTGATTCAATTAAATCGGTAGAATATTTTCAACTTCTGGTAGATGAATTTCCGAATTATAAAGATATTGACGGTGCATTATATTATGCCGCTTTGGATGATATCGAAAACGGTAACGGCCGTAAAGGCATATCATATTTGTTGCGGATTTACAGAAATTATCAAGCTGGTCAATATTGGTCTCATGCCGTTTGGACACTCGCTTATGAAGAATATAAGAAAAAAAATTATACACAAGCAGAAATGTATTTAAACAAAGCTTTGCAGCATCCGCCTGATTACGCAATTCTCGACCGTGTACTATATCTAAAAGGCGAAATCGCAATGCAAAAAAAAGAATATTCAATTGCATCACAAGCATTCCAAGAGGTAATCAATTTATGCCCGGACAGTCAATTGATACGCGACGCAAATCGTAACTTGCAAACAGCACATCGAAATTCAAATAATATCAGAAAATAATATTAGATAAAAGTACAGCAATTTTAGTAGGAAAATTTAGGTCGAAATTCATAATACAATATCGTATAGATTGGAGGAATTATGTCAGGTGAAGTTTTATCGCAAGATGAGATTGAGAATCTCATGAACATCATGACGATGTCTGACAAGAAGGATAAACCGACACCGTCAAACGGAATAGATGGATTCGGCGGAGGTTTAACCGGTCGAGTTGGCGGCGGGATGCACAATCATATTGTATCATCGGTGGGAAACTGGTCGCATCAGGAAAAGATAACGCAGTATGATTGGAAACGTCCTGAACGGGTTGGTAAAGATCAGATGAAAACGCTTCAAACGCTGCACGAAGGGTTCGGACGTAAATTTGCGGCAGACCTTTCGGCGATGCTGCGTACAATTGTTGAGGTCAAGTTGACGAGTGTGAGTCAACTAACTTATAGTGAATTTATTTTTAGTCTTGATAATCCGACTTGTTTTAATTTACTTCGTGCTGATCCGCTTGAGGGTAATATTATTCTTGATATTAATCCGTCAATTTTGTATCCGATGATAGATCGGCTGCTAGGAGGCGGCAGAGAAGGAACGATGATGGCGCGGCGTCCGTTGACAGAGATTGAATTACGTCTTGTTTCAAGAATTACAAATCTTTTTTTGAAAGAGTTAAAACATGCGTGGGAAAACGTGATGGAGCTTGATTTTACTGTAGTTCAAGTTGAGAGTAATCCGCAATTGATACAAATCGTACCGCCGAATGAAGTAGTTGTATTATTGTGTTTTGAGGTAGCTTTGATTGAAGTTCGGGGCATTATTAATTTGTGTATTCCGTATAATTCTTTTGAGCGGATTGCAGGTAAACTTACAACGAATGCGTGGAATGCTTATGGTGCAAAGAAGCAAGCAACTCCGCAATCTATTAAGAAGATAAGTAAGTCGATACGCAACATGCATGTCAATTTGAAAGTAAAGTTAGCGGATGCAAAAATAAAAATGTATCAACTTATAAATTTGCGGGTAGGTGATATTATTTGTACGCAAAAAAATATAGAAACTCCGTTGTTAATAAGTGTTGAAGGAATTCCAAAATACTGGGGCAAAGCCGGAACATACAAAGGATACACTGCCGTACAAATCGAAAACACTATCGACGACCCAACAGAAATTATCGCACAAGAATAAAGGAAAGTAATATACTCATTGTCATTTAAAATTCGGTTTTATTTTTTGTAACGAAAAAGGTGACCGTTCACGGATAAAACTAGAATCGCCCTGAAAAGCCGGCAAGCATTAGCGGGTTAGTTCGAATGCGGAAATTAGAACCGTTATCTGAATAGTGTGTTTATTTTTTTGTATTTTTGAGAATGAACTCAACAATCGGTGTTGGGTCTTTAAGACTATGGGGATGATGACCAATTCCCGGTTTTAAAATTACTTCGATTGGAGCATTCATGTTTTTATACCGTTCAGCAAGAATTGCAGTATTTTCCTCATAAGGCACGGCATTATCACTATCACCGCAGACACTCAGAATTGGTACTTTTTGTTCTGCCAACGGTTTCAGAGAATCTATCGGATTACCATTAAATTTCAAAGCTTCCTCTTCAGTGAGTTTATAAAGTTTTAACACTTGTTGCCAATCTTTAGAACTTCCTTTCCCTTTGCCTTTACCTCCGGGCCAACTCTTAAAATCACAAACCGGAGCATCAATATATAAACACGAAACCTTGACCGGATTGGCAATCGCCCAACGAAGAGAACAAAAACCGCCGCGACTCATTCCAATCAAAACCGGTTTATTAGAAAAACCATATCGTTCTGTGAGAAATTTGTAAAATTCGTCACACTCTTTGAGACGCTGAGGAGAACCGAGCAAATCACTGCAACTTATAAACGCTGCATAATATCCTTTTTTCAAAAGAGCTATTTCTGTTTGCGGTTCGTTTCCCCAAAAAGCTGCACGCCATACCCAAGGTTTGTCTTTCAAGGCACTCTTGGGAATAACAACACGGCATGCCCGCTGCCCAACTTCAAATTCGTAACTTTCAAATCCATTCC
The DNA here is from genome assembly GCA_031278315.1 of Planctomycetaceae bacterium. Lineage (GTDB taxonomy): Bacteria > Planctomycetota > Planctomycetia > Pirellulales > Thermoguttaceae > WRKP01. The sequence continues at coordinate 5,262 of JAITKS010000374.1, forward strand.
AATCTCCTTTTTTACCGGGAAATTCCTCCGCAAAAACAAAGAAAGAAAAACCGTAAAATAATACGAAATTCAAAATAACAAAATCACGGATAATACTCAATATGTGTTTCATTTTTGTCCTTCTCATACATAAATTAGTGTTAAGGTTTTTAGCAATTATTCGGCGGTACGTTATCGGGAAATATTCACAAGGTAGGCGGCCGCAAGTAAAACCTTTCGATAAAACATTGCCTGCTTTTGTAATTATTTACCTTTTTAGGTGATACTAATAAAAATATCATCTGAAATCTTACAAAATTAATGACACGGATCATAACATTTTTTATTCAAAGTAAAATACACTCAATCTCATTAAAAATTTTTTGTAATATACTCATTGTACTTTAAAATTCGGTATTATTTTTTGTAACGAAAAAGGTGACCGTTCACGTATAAAACTAGAATCGCCCTGAAAGGGCAACAGGATTATAACCCGCCTCTTCGGGGCGGGTAAAAGCCCTCCTCCAAATCGGGCAGCCCTGAAAGGGCGGTAAGAAATAAATCCGCGGTTAACAGATATTGT
>JAITKS010000058.1 GCA_031278315.1 Planctomycetaceae bacterium
TTTTCTTATCGTTTTTTCCGAGTCTGGGTCGAGCCGAATCGCCTCGTTAAAATCTTTCAAAATGTTGTCAAATTCCTTTTCATCAAAAAGAATTTGAATCTCGGTACGTTCAGGAAAAATTCCTGAATATGCGGTGTTAAAGCTCGTCTGAGTCATAATGAGCAGTAAGCTCAACATTACGCAAAGTTTAATTTTTAAAATCACTTTCATTTTTTGTCCTTTCATTTTAAAAAGGGTTGTTAAGTTTTTTTGACAAAGACAACGCATCTTTGTCGAATCCAAAAATTTTCCGTTTTTTGAATTAACGTAACGGAAAAACGTTTTATCGGTCTTGTTTTTTAAAACACGAAAAACATGAAAATTATCTAAAACCCCTTTTGTGATTTTCGTGATTGTTCGTATGTTTCGTGTTTAAAAATTAGTCGAATCGAAAATTACAAAATTTTCTTTCTCTGTGTTCTCTGTGTCCTCTGTGGTTAATAAAAAAATTTCCACAGATATTACAAAAAGAGTTAATACTATAAAGAAAAATCTTGCCCGTATTTACAAAAAAAATCTAAAATTTCTTTTTTGTTTACAGAATTTTTATCGTAATTGAATATTAGATAATAATTACGGCAAAGCACTTTTATAAATTTTTTGGATTAGTGATAAAGATTGGTGTCTATGTAAGTCATAATCAACTTCGCGTAAGACAGCTATTTCTGACATATTGAGTTTTTCGTAATATACTTTTCACACTTTAATATCTCAGTCGAATAATTTTTTTTGTAATATATACTCATTGTCCTTTAAAATTCGGTATTATTTTTTGTAACGAAAAAGGTGACCGTTCACGTATAAAACTAGAATCGCCCTGAAAGGGCAACAGTATTATAGCCCGCCCCAGCGGGGCGGGTAAAAGTCCCCCCTCCCCGAAGCCCTGAAAGGGCGGCAGGATATTGTCTCAATATTAGTGATTAGTTCGCATTTATTTTTTAAACACGACACGAAAAGGAGCTAACTATCTGTTAAGTCCCGCTAGGGACGACACTTTATTAACCGTATGCTTTAGCTTACGGATCACATGCCTATAACTTATCAAGTCCCGCAGGGACGACACTTTATTAACCGTATGTTTTAGCTTACGGATCACATGCCTATAACTTATCAAGTCCCGCAGGGACGACACTTTATTAACCGTATGCTTTAGCTTACGGATCACACGCCTATAACTTATCAAGTCCCGCAGGGACGACACTTTATTAGCTCCTTCCGTATGCTGGAGCATACAGTTAATAAAGTGTCGTCTCTAGCGGGACTTCTTGATATTTAGCTCTTGTTCGTGTATTTCGTGTTTAAAAATTACAAAAATTTGAAAAACAATTATTCCACTGATATATTACAATTTTTTTTATTAACCACAGAGAACACAGAGGACACAGAGAAAGAATATTTTGTAATGTTAGATTGTTTTTTTTGACAGGATTACAGGATTGACAGGATAGTAATTAATGATTCGAACTTAGAACCCATAATAATCTCCGCATGCGAACTAACCACTGACCACTAACCACTGACCACTATCCAGTAATCCTGTCAAAAAAAATCTTGTCCGTATTTGCAAAAAAAATCTAAAATTTCTTTTTTGTTTACAGAATTTTTATCGTAATTAGATTCTGGATAATATTTTTTACTGAACACGTTTGCAAATTTTTCGGCTGCTGCGAATGAGTCTTTTCTAAATACGTCATAATCAACTCCGAGTAAGACAGCTATTGCTGATATATTGAGTTTTTCTTGCTCTATATTTATGTAGATTTTCAACAAAATTTGTTCTTCTTCACTTAGAGCGTCAAAAGATTTTTGTATTACTTCTTTTAAGGTTAGATTATTTTCTGATGTATTACTTTTATCTATTATTTTATCCGTGATTTCTGTTTCTTCTGTGGAATCGTAGTTTTTTTCTTTGGATATTTTTTTTCCATTGTGTGTATATGAGTCTTTTTTGTGTTTATCGTTAATACACCATACTATCGGCAGATAAAGAAAATTTAACAAGCTTCTTTCACCAGTGTAAGATTCCAGTGGAATTTTTTCTTTGCGATTAGGGGTAGCAATAGTCAAAAAAACTTCTTGCAAAATATCGTCACGTTCAAATTTGCTAAGGTTTCTAAAGTTGTTACCGGCTAATATAGCTGTTATTTTTTTGTCTAATTGAGGACGAAATTTTTCTTCATAATATTGAGCAGCTTTGTTTTGCTTTTTTATGATGGCGTCAGCTAATACAAGATCGGCTAGTGGATTACCGCCAAGATTACCTTGTCTGACAAATCCTCTACCTTGTTTAAGAGAAGAAATAACGTGTTCAAGAGAGTCAATAAACGACGTAACTCCTGTTCTCTCTCTCTCTCTCTCTCTCTCTCTCTCTCTCTCTCTCTCTCTCTCTCTTGCAGTATTCCAATGGTGAATAAGAGCAGACAGCATTTTTCGTATCAATAAATTATTTTCGTCTGGCAGCGGCATAAGATTATCATAGAACTCTTTCGCATATTCTTTAAACAGACTCTGAAGAATTTCTAAAATGTTAGTATTATACGGTTGGTTATCTGGGTGTTCCCTAAACCAAGACGGCGCACTTTGAAATGTGAACAATTGACTCATTGGAAAATACAAATATGGGAATTTCTTAAGATCTCTTCGATGAATCTCTAAAAATTCATTTTTAACTAATGGATGCTAGAGAGAATTTTCAACTACTCTCACTTTAATTTTTGGTTCGCGCTGCCTGCTTATCTATTGGAAAGAAACAGGTTCGTTAATGAATAATTTTCATATCGCCGAATTTCATAGAACGATGTGCGTATAATTTGAGTCAAAACAAAACGTAAATGACAATATCCGGCAAAACAAAAAGCAAGTTGCAATATCGTAACAAAAAAATAAAACTCAACAACCCATACCGCACGACAGCAGTTAGCGGTTAGTAGTTAATGGTTAGTTCGCAGGCGGAGATTGAAACAATTGCAGATTATTAAGCATAAAGCAGTAGTTAGGAATTTAGTGATTCGAAATTAGAGCTGGTAATAAGATATTAGTGAAATTTGTAATATATCAGCGGAATATTTTTTTTATTAACCACAGAGGACACAGAGAACACAGAGAAATCAGATTTTGTAATTTTAGAATTTAAATTTAAGTGAATTACTAAAAAATATTTTAGCAGGGAACGCAGGCGTCCCGCCTGCATCTTTTGCATCTTTTTTGTACAAAAAACGCCTAAAGCTACGGTCGAGACGACCGCGATCCCGCAAAAAAATAAATTATTTTACTGACTACATTAAATCAAAATTTTTATTCTAAACCTAAAGATTTTATGTATTGTTCTGTACAAGAATCAATTTTACTCACACCGGCAGGAACTTCGTTTTGAAATGTTGAAAAACGATGTTCAGGAATCTGATCGCCATTGATAATAATATCGCCGTAATTGATTTCTACTAGTAAATTAACCGGCTTTGAATTTTTTGTCTTGCGGTTCAAATAACGAATTTTACTCGGGAATAAATTATTAACTCCGATATAAACTTCAATATCACAAGGCAAATTAGAAGGATAACGATTATTCTCATCTAAACCTCCATGATTTTGCAACAAGAAATCAAAATATACCTGCCGCAACGAACCAACAAGTTTTAAGACTTTTATATCATCAATCGTTTCAGTTTTCGGTAACTCAGTAAACTCGTAAAAACGATCAATCTGACTTAAAACTCCAGTCATCCCGCCAACATTCCACAACATTCCAACCTGCGGAAACATCAGTGAATCCGCTTTGGTTATTTGTTCGCCTCGATTGGGTACTTGTCTTTGCTCTCTTGCCTTTAACTTGTTTTCTTGCGATTTCTTTATCGCTGTTTCAACCATGTTAATGTTAATTTGATGCAAAGTCTTGTTACCATTGATCGACTTAAATTGCCAAATATTGCCGTTCTTACTATCTTTTCTATTTGGATAACAAACCAAAATTATTCGATTCGGCTCCGTCTGAACTGATAACGTGTCCATCGTAAAGTATAACTCTTGCCGAAACATTGTCCGCTGAAATTCCGATAACTGATTCGGCAACAAATTAGAATTATCCGAAATAATGTCGTCTTTTTCTTTTTCTAATTCTGAAACTATTACAGCTTGTTCTTCATATCTTCCGTTTGCCGAAAATTCTACCCCGTTTACAATTGTTAAAATGCGCATATTACATTCGACCCGTATAAATCGGGAAATTGAATCAATTGATCTCTTTAGAACAATTGCACTCGATTCGTTAAAATCATCAAAGTTGTTATTCTGGGCAAATAATTTTGATTGCACAAGATTTATCGTTGCAAAAAATAATAATCCGATGGTAATCTGTAACAAATATACAGAAATTAACCCAAAAAATTCAAAATTTTTTCTATGATTTACAAAAGTAACGAAAATACCAAAGAAACGCATAATGATATGTCGAATGATTATATTAGGAAGATTGATAATACCGGTACGACATTTGTCGCTTACGGCGGTCATAATGGATTATCGGTTTTTCACTGTTGGTCAAATGCGGGACAAGATAGTTAATTATTTATTTTGAAATCTGCCATAGCGTGTTTGCTTAATTGATAAACATTGATTACCGATTGCAGAGAATAATAAATAATTCGATTCGAGTCCAGAGCAATTTTTTGTTTTATTGCTAATCAAAATAAAGCTGAAAGATTACTGAAAATTTCAATATGTTTAACTCTTACTTTTCGATTTGCTTAATTTCACATACGAATTGATAATCGTTAGTAACATTATTATAGAAATTTCATTACAACATTTACAGCATTTTAATTTACTCCCCAAGTCCCCCAAACAACGGGCTTGATTTTGCAGTTATTTTGAAAATTGATTGGCAAAGTTTTGTTTTGTAATTGATTAAATAGATATTTGGGGAAAAAGTTATTTCAATCAGATAAACTTAATTTATCCCAAGTTTTACGTACATTTTTTTGCATGTGCGAGTGAAAATGAAAAAAAAGAGGAGGATACCTTTTATGCGACTTAGTTTGTCAGTATTTATTGTAACGATAATGGCTACGGCAATGGCTATGGTAATAGGATGTCAGAATCCTGGATTCCTTGGATTACATGATCATTCGCCCTATTCGGCTCAACCTGTAGCTGGTCCCGGACCTGGCGTAATTCCGCCGGTTCAAACACCATTACCACAGATGCCGTTGACCCCGCCCGGTCCCGGCCGTAATGCATCTGCTGCTCCAACTACACCGAGCATGTATTACCCGATGTCACTAAATAGACCCTACGATTCACCTCCAGTCGGAGCAGGTGTTGATTCCGGTCTTACTTCGCCGATAGCTCCGATTATGCCGGTTGCTCCTGTTCCAGTTATACCGCCGTCTGCACTCGGTAATATTTCTGCTTCCGCCGCAACTCCGAATACAAATATTCATCAAGGTGCAACATCACAAATACTTTTTGAGAGTCCTTACACGCTTATAATTCATTACGATGCAAAAATACCGGGAGCATTTGATTCAGAACCGCTAATTTGTCCAGCTAAACATGAGTTCGCACAAGGCAAAATTTATAGGTTGAAATTATCAAATATTCCCGGACGTCCCGGTAAAGAATTATATCCAACACTTGAAATTGCTCCGGTTAATACACGAACATTTACATATTTGGTTAGTTGTTCAATTCCAATTTCATTTACTGAAAATGATTTCGATCAAGTACTCAGCGGAAATTTAATTACAAAAGTTATTTATTTTCCCGATCGCGAATATCAAGGTTTAGCTAATGCCGGATTAGGTACAATTGTCAACACAGACCTAGAACCGGGAGTCGATCCAATAATGGAAGCTCAAAACAGAGGTTCTATTCTTGCAATTATCCGCATGGGCAACAAAGATTTACGCTTAACCGAAAACGAATTAAAACGCCGTGAAGCAGTAATCAGATCATTACCTCCGGGCGTACCTCCGCAAGCTGCAATCGCACACGAATCTATTCAGAGTTCTATTCCGCATAGTTTCATCAGCGGTGTAGATATTCCGCCCTACGGAACTCCAATGACAAAAACAACAACAGGTGTACCCGGTCCGCCGCAGTTACCGCAAACACCAGACCCGGCTTATCGTTATCCGATTATTCATGCTGAACCGATTCCAGTTCCGCCAAACGTAAGAGCATATCCGCCGCCGCAAAATAATGCTGTTCCATACGGATACCCAGTTCCAGACGCAAATGTGCCGTATAATTTACCAAATCCTGTAGGTTATCAGCCGTCTCCTGCTCCTATGTACTTCAATAGAACAAGATAATTTAGAAGTTACTGTATAGTTGTTCAAATATAATGTCACTTTATTTGATACGTGTATTATTGGATATGTACACTCAATGATAACTTCAAAATTTCAAAATATCCAATTTATAATATATCAGTGGAATAATTGTTTTATTAACCACAGAGAACACAGAGAACACAGAGAAATCAGATTTTGTAATTTTAGATTTTAAATTTCAGTGAATTACTAAAAAATATTTTAGCCGGCGGGAACGCAGGCATCCCGCCTGCATCTTTTTTGTACAAAAAACGCCTAAAGATGCGGTCGAGACGACCGCGATCCCGACAACAATAAATTATTCCACTGATATATTACTATTCATTAAAACCGCCCTGAAAAGAACGGCAGTAAATAAAGACACGATTATTAACAACAATTATCGTTCCTTTTCAATTACGTTGATTATGAACCAATAATCCGATCACCCTTTCAGGACTGTTTTGATTAATCCTTAAAATTACTGCATATAACAATGACTGCAAAAATTCCGCTGATATATTACGGCAAATTTGAAAAATATAAGACGATAATTTCGATTTTATTTTTAACTTTACCGCTGCTTTCGATTAATTTTTCGGACTATGTTTTTGCTCAGCACATGCACTCAATGATTCAACCTCAGATGATTCAACCTCATCCGGGAGTGAATCCTTCGGCACAATGGCCCGGCATGCCGGGTGCGCCTGTTGTAGGTTATTATCAACCTGTAAAAATCAATTTGCCTAGCGGAACACGCGTAGCATTTGCTGTCAACAATCAATTTCTTACACAAGAAGAATCGCCGTACACGGTTGGACTTTTGTTAGGTGCAAATTATAGATTGAAAATTACAAATATAAAATTTCACGCCGGTAAAGAATTATTCCCAAGTGTTACTGTACTTCAAAGAACATATCCGCCGCAAGATAAAGCACTCGAATATCCTATTCAAATTGATTTAACACACGAAGATTTAGAGTTTGCATTAAGCGGCAGATTTGTTACACGCGTAATTTACCTTGAAAACCCCGAAACCGCTCTGCCGATACGAGGCGATCTCGGACAACAACCTACTACCGAAGCAAAAAATAACGAAGACCCGTTACGTATCGCACTCAACTTGGGTAAACCCGTTGCTGTAATTCAACTCGGAGGACGAATACCGCCGACCGGAAATTATGTTGACCCGTTTTTCTTCTACGGCTCACCGCCGTGGATTTCGTTTAACAGAATTTATAAAAAAGAACAACAAACTAGTTCTAGCTTGTACCATAACATAATTAGATAAAAAAATAAAAATTATTAACATTATATGTTTGTAATTATTCAGTGAATTTTTCGTTTGTTACCTTTTTCGTTACAAAAAATAAAACCGAAATGTAAAGACACAAAACTTTGCAGCTCAACAAAGAGACACAATACTTTACATCGCAACAAAATTTTTTGTTATTACTTGTACAAATTTAATTTATTTTTATCCGCAAAAAAATTGTTATATGAACTGCTGCAAAATCCATAATGTTCATATTGTTCCTTTTAGAATTTGAATTTTTATATGCGTCGTATTATGAATGTCGGCAGAAGGCATAAAAGTATGTTTTCAGATTAGGTAATCTTGCGGCTCGAATCGAAAATTCAAGTGTAAACAATTTAATTTTCATTGAAAGATGTGCAATCAAATTGGAAGAGTACCTTATTTCGTTTTGTCTGTTCTGACATTTTTTTCTATTCTGTCGAGTAGTTCGTGTCTGCAACAACCTTATCATAATCTGAACGATCCGTTTGCATCGAATCCAGTGTTGCAAAATAATAATCGACCCGAACAATTACCTGTAAAAAACTCGTATCAGAATCCTTCTCAAGTTGTGTCTGCCGCTCAACCAAATAATCAACAAGCGAATTACCAGCAACCAAATAATCAACAACCGAATTATCAACAACCGAATTACCAACAACCGAATTACCAACAACCGAATTATCAACGAGTAAATTACCAACAACCGAATAATCAACAACCGATTTACCAACAACCAAATTATCAACAACTAAATAATCAGCAATCAAATTATCAGCAACCGAATAATATGTTGTTATCTGCTGCGAGTAATTCAGTAAATTACGGACATCCTGAAAAAACCGCCGATAATGTGAATTTTTCGAATTGTTATCCGAGTAATTATTCTAATCAACCGAATGTATATTCTTATTCGAATACAGTTGTTAATTCAAATATGCCGTCTAATTTACAGGTCGTACCTCATATTCAAAATTTATCTTCTGGTAATGCGGCGGAGAATAGGTCGAGTTCACAAACGCGTGAAATTCGGCAAATAACGCATGGCGATGATGATGTGCAAAATTATTATCGTTACAATAATTCATCGTATAATTATCCTGTTACTTCGGATAGCGGAGTGCTGCAAGCTTCGTTGGTGTATTCACAAGAATCGGGCGGGTTCGGCGGAAATTCGGGAATTAAAATTGATCCGTCTCTTAACCAATTGGGTGCGGGAGTAATGGCGGAACACAATAGCAATAGAAAATTTAGCGGACAATGGCGTCCCAATACAAGTTACGGATTTTGGCCTCAAGCTGAATATTTGGCGGACGGCGGCGACGGCAGCGGGAACGGCAGATTTGATAATGCAAGAGTACAAGTCGATAACGATTGGACAGTAAGAAATCTTGAAACCGGCGATACTGTAGCTCATTATGATACCATTGACGGAAGAGTAGAAGTTGAGGCATCGAATAGAGTTCATATTTATGCGCCTCGTTTTGGTGCAGTGCGTAAAGTTATTGGTGTAGTGAATACGGATCATATTTCGTCTTTGGGTGAGATGAATCATCAAGTTAGTATCGGCACGGGCAATTCATCGTCGGGAATAGGCAAGACGTCGCAGGAGTTTGCAGCGGGATATACTCGCGGACGTGATGATTTACGCGGAATACAATCGCGAGTTATGGGAGCAGGTTTAGAATCGAATCACGGGGTAATTAGATACAGTAATTTTGAGAGTGTAATTTCGTACTCGGACACTTTACGTTTGAAAAATTTAAGTTCGGCGGAGATTATTCATTTAGCGGAAGGCTATAAGAATGCAAGGGCGTGGCAGGGTACGGGAGGAGTGCAAGTAAAAGCATCGTATAGAGTACCGATGTCAATGTCGTTAGATGAGGGGGCGGGGCAGCTTTTCAAAGTTGATGATTCTGGGATTACGGGCAATTCGAAGTTACGTTTAATCAAGACAGCGTCGAAAAGTGCAGCAAAATCTGGAGACATAATTGAATTTACTTTGAGATTTGACAATTTGGGAACGGAGCCGATAGGAAATATTACTATAATTGACAATTTAACAACGAGATTAGAATTTATATCTGATTCTGCGATGGCATCGGTACCGGCTGGATTTTTTACCGAGCCGAATGGTTCAGCGTCTTTTACGTTACGGTTTGAAATCACGGACCCTCTTGAAGCCGGACAATTCGGAGTTGTTCAATTCCGTTGCAGAGTATTATAGAAAAATAGAAAAACGGTAATATACTTTTCACACTTTAAATTTCGGTATTCGTTTTAAACAAATACCGAATTTTCAAGTATGAATATTATATTATTTTTTATTTGATTCATTTTTTAATTTTTTGAATTGTTCTAGTGCATTTTTGTAGAGTTTAGCTTCGGGCGATAATTTGATTGCTTTAGTTTGAATTTCAATTGCTTTATCGAATTGTTTTCCTAAAGCGAATACGCTAGCTTGAGTGTCGAGATAAGCTGATGATTCTGGTTCGTGTTTTATTGTTATATTTATTAGGTCTTTTGCGATGGTAAATTCACCATTTGTATTAGCCAGCAGCCATGCGGCTTTGTTACAGGCTACTATATATTGACTCATTTTTGTTTCGGCGTCTGGGGTTGGTTGTTCTGCTTCTTGTCTGATATGTAATGTAGCTTTTTCGATTATGGTTCTCATTCGGTTTTTGTATGCGGGGTCGATATTATCGCGTTCACAAATTTTGTATCGTAGAATAATTGTATCAATTTCGTGTGGTTCTTTTTCTAGTGTATTATCAACGAGTTCTTTTGTTTTTTCCCAATTATTTTTTTCTGCTTCGAGTTGTGCCTGATATGCCAATAATTTTGATTCATTTTCTTTGATACGTTGATTTGCATTGTTGACAAGTGATGTAAAATTATCTGATTGAGCTATTTCGGAATATTTTTTAAGATATTCGATAGTGCCTTGCAGGTCTGCCATGAAATATCTTATCATTGAAGCTTCGGAGCATGCGGCTATTTTTAGTGATACGTGACCGTTTTCAATTACGAGTTTCAGATGTTGTTCTGCCCATTTTAGGCGTTGTTTGTAATAGAGGATATTACCAGCGAAAAAATGTTCATTCATTTCTTTATCCTCGAATTCGGTCAGGGTTATTATTGGTCGATTTTGAATTTTTTGTTCTCGTATTGTCAGAGTTTTTTTCAGAATATTATCACGTTCTTGGTTCATACCGAGTTCGTCGTATAGTTCGGCAATTGAGTAGAATACGAGGATATCGATCCAATGTCCGGGTCGAATGTTGCTGTATAGCGGGTCTGATTGAAATTTATCTAAATCGGCAGCGAAGTTTTTTATGCGTGTTTCTAGTTCTTTAGTTTTAGGGATTGTAACGGGATATTCAACGGATTCACCTGATTTAATTGCTTGATTTTCTAATTCTGTTTCTATTTTTTTTCGTAAATTATTCAGATCGATTCGCAGAGAGGCGTAATCTCGAATTAATTTAAATATTGGGTCATTTCCGGCGTGTAAAAATATACGTTTCATATTTTGGTACCATTTTTCGTTTGTCGATTTTGAGAGCGGTGCGAGTGCAATAATACATTTTGTTGCTTCGTTGCGCATTATTTCGTTTTTATCGGAGCGGATAATTCGGCAAAGGGATTGCAAACCTTCGCCGTCTTTGCATGAATCGGGCAGAGGATTACCTAGTTGCCAAATACAAGACAATCTCAAAAACGGATCTAATTCGGTAGAATAAAGTTTAATAAAGATTTCGATATTTTCGTTATTGGTTTCTTGTGGAATTTGATCCAATTGACTTAATATAAATTCAGCTCGGCGTGATATTTCAGCGTCGTTATTGTTGATTGCACGGCGCAATTCAGATTCTGCTATTGAACCGATTTGAAGTAATCTTTTACTAGCTCGTTCTCGGACAACAAAGCTGTCATCACCGAGTTTGTGAATCAATTCACGAATCTCTGTAAAAATAGATTTATTTTTTGGTGTAGATTGAATTTGAGATTTACTAGTATTATTTTTGTCAACTTCCTCGACAGAATTTTTCATGTCAGAATTTTTCTCATCAGAATTTTTCACGTCAGAATTTTTGTCATTGTTGATATTATTATTGTCATTATTATTGACATTTATTTCGTCGGCAAAAGATTTTGTTGTTGAGTTTGTTTGGATTATTGAGTTGGAAAATAGAAATAGCGATATTGTAATTGATATCCAAATGTTTTTTTGTAACAAAAAATTATAAGTTTTGATTGTCATTTTAGTGTGAGGGGTTGAAAGTTAATGATCTGAAAGAGTAGAAACGAGTGATAAGGAATAATGATATAAGTCGGTAGTTGGAATTGTTTTTGAAAAATTAGTGATTTGAGGTAGTCTGGTATTTATTTATAAATTTTATGATAATTTTGTGATGAAATCTATTTATTTGAGATTTTATAAATTAGCGTGTATTTCAAGGTAATCAGAAAATTGAATCATTAGAGATATAATGCCGATAGATTATATTATTCACACGTTAATTTTGTTTAGTTAGATAATATTAAACTGTTTTCATTTGAAATTTCAAGTCCATTGAGTAGCAAATTGAATTGGGCGCAGATGTTTTGAACCGGCTCTCGTTTATCTCTATATTGATTCTATCTTTAAATGATATTTTCTCTAAGTTGTGCCCTTTTTTTGACACGCAAGAACATGATTTTAGTAATATTTTGGCGGCAGTCAATACGTCGGATAATCAGTTTCAATTGAATAAAAATAAAGAGGCGGCATAAGAGTTTAATCGTTGCATGAACTCGGTGTAAATGCAACAAATAAAAAAAAGAGGTTTCGGCGTGCTGTTTTAGGAAAGACTCCGCCGAAACCATAACAAACTAGTTGAGGTAATTTTACCATGACTGAAAAAACAGTCAATAGTAATATTGAATCGGAAAGTCAAAATATTGATTCGATACTTCAGGCAAAGGCAGTTAAACTTCTTGAAAGTAGTAATTGTTTTTCGTCGGACGATTTTATTTTTGAGTATATTTCAGAAGGTGAGCCAATTAAACCGGTTTCGTTGGCAGTTGGTAATTCGTCATGTGAGAGGTCGGTGGAATATCGGCAATCTGTTTGGGGAGACCCGGAGGGAGGGGCCCCCAAGCAGATTGCCGATGTTCCCCCGATAACTAACAGGGGGGTATCCAAGTACCAGGGCACCATTTGCTATGACGATGTAAAATCTGAAAATATGTCGGATGTTCCGATAGGTTCAGAAGTTATAAAATTTCAGCGCGGCGGCTATGATGGCGGCGTAGAAATTGGTTTTGAAGGTCGGTACTTGGATGGGTTCGCAGGTGTATTGTCAAAATTGGAAAATGCTAAACAACAAGCGTCTGAAAATTCGATTAGTTGCCCCCTCGAAATATGTGGTCGGCGGGTGTTGGTCGAATGTTCCGGAGCTAATGCTGGATTACATTATAAATATGTTTTCACTCTCGACGGTGTAAAATTTTTAGTTCATCACAATCCTCCTAAAGGTCGTCAAGCGATTCGCATTCGTTACGGTGCTACCGCATTGATTGGACGTAATTTTTTCCAAGTCCATCAAGACATATTGAAATTTTTGAATTTAATCGGTTTTGTGATAAATCGTGAATGTATATCGCGAATTGATTTACAGGTATTAGTTGAAAACTCGGTAGATGAATTTATTGGACTTATTTTTTCGGGTCATGCAATAGCGAAGTCTCGCAAGGATATTTTCCATCGTGATTGCGGTCAAACAGAAACTTACACGTTGGGTAATGCCGGTAGAATTCAACTTTGTATTTACGATAAACGCAAAGAGATTTCCCACGCATTAATCAGCGACCCCGTTAAATTTGAATTGGTTTTGCGTTGTTGTTTTGGTTCAGATTTATATTTTAGTCAAGTTCCGATAACTCGTGTTGAATTTAGATTGTGGCGTGATGTGTTGCGTGAAATTGGAATAAATACGGTATCAGATTTATATCTCCGTGAAAACGATTTAGTCAAGTGGCTAACTAATGATTGGTTTCGTCTGTTATCTAATCCGAAAGTTCGCGGACATGAAAACACGGCAGCAATCCATCCGATATGGCAGAATGTAATCAAGTCATTTGATTTTTGGTTTAGTCATGCGAAAAGAGAAAAAGTAGGTATTGAATCTCAACCTATTCAATTCAATCGTGACGAGCGTATTTCTTGTAATCCTGAATTGCTTGAAAAACAAGGTTTCGGTTGTATATCAAAGGCGTTGGCGTATCGATACGGTATTAAATCAAGCGGTGACGAGTTGCGGTCAATACTAACTTCGTACATACAGGAGCGGGCAAATATGATTTATTCTCGTGTCAACAATAACGCACAACGTATTGAGATAATGAAAGGCGTGGTACTTGGCGAAAACTTACAGCGTGATGAATTGCAAAATGGATATAATGAATTTGATTGTTTTATTCACCCTGAAAATCAAAATGTGTGACGTGAATTTTTGTAACGATAATTGTGAACGCTTGCGGTTAGATTTTAGATTCCCGTTTCCCCCTACTCCGCCCGTCACACTTCGTCACAAATATTCGCAGTGTGATGGGCGGAGTAGGAGGGAAACACCCCCTATTTTGTTCCAGAGCATTTTAGACAAAAGCAAACACGACGACAGATATAAAACAACAGCAACACGAAAAGCAAGCGGCATGACAAAAAATTAGCGATATTAGATTGAAATAATTTGATGTATTTTTGGCGTGCCGATTGCCGTGTTGCGGTTTGGTTATCGAAAGAGTAATAAAGGTAGGCGAATTTTCAATTCCGTTGTCGTTTAGTTCGGGGGTAATCATTAAACATTATTATGACGTTGGTTTATTACTCACTATGTTATTAGCAGAGAGTGGAAAAATATAAATAGTTATTAGACTTATTTGTAACAAAATTAGTAACAAGAATTGTAACAGAAGTATTGAAAGAATTGTAACAGAAGTATTGAAATTATAAAAGATTACGTAAAAAATATTTTGTGATTTTTTCATTAAATATTGTTCAAGATAAGATTTTTTTGTCGATAATAGTTTTTAACATTACCGTGTTATTTACACAAATTAAAAAAGAGGTATATTTATGAAAGTTAAAAAACCTTTTGGTCTGCTTAACAAGGCAGGTGATAAAGTTCGCACGTCATTAATTATTAACGCAGAGGTTCATCATCGTGTCCGTGAATTAACGGGCTTTGAGTTTGGCGGATTTTCTCATTTTCTTGAACTGAGTTTACGTTCTTTTTTGCCGTTTGTGGAGTCTTATTATTTAGCTCATAAAAAGAAATTTAAGAATTTTGATAACGTTTTACTTTCGATTGCTAAGGATACAGAAACTGAATTTGATTATGAGGCACTTGGTCGAAAAATGGTTTCATTAATTCAAGAAAAAACAAAGGAGGTTTTTGATGGCAAGTAAACGTAAAAATGGCGGTTGGCGAATTAACGGTACTTTGGATAAAGGTAAACGTGTTGTTATTTCATTAAGAAAGGAATTTACAGAATTGCAAGTAGCACAATTCGAGAAGTTATTACGTGATCTTGTAATGCATCAGCGTTGTGACCTTATGTTATTGCCGGGTCAAATTCGGGCGATTGAGGCATTACCGATTGAGATGAGACGGCAATTGATTTCGCATGGTCTTATTGAGGGGCGTCCTGATGAAAAAATACCTACGCTTACAAACTTTCTTGTTATGTTCAAAGACACGCGAAAGGAATTTACCAAAGCTACGCAGTTACGTGATGGTCGAACATTTAAGTATCTTATAAATTATTTTGGCGGCACAACTCGTATTGATAAAATTACGCCGACTAAAGCAGCTGGTATTCGCGGATGGATGAGCGATAAAAAATACAGTCTAGCTACAATCAATCGGTCGGTTACGATGTTTAAGATGATATTTCGTTTTGCAGTTGATATAGGTATTTTACCTTTGAATCCTTTTAGCAGAGTCAAGGGAGGTTCTACGGTAAATCCAAAGCGTAAATATTATATTAGTTATGAGGAGATAGAAAAAGCAATAGCAGCATGTGGAGATAATGTTGAGTTTGTTGGTGAATTGGCGTTTGCCCGTTATGCGGGTTTACGGATTCCGTCTGAGATACGTGATTTGAAATTTTCTGATTTCAAGTTTGAAGAGTTTGGTAAAGTAGGAATTTTTACTGTTCCGGTAACAGGAAAAACGGGGACGCGGACTGTTCCGTTTTTTACAGAGTTGCAACCGTATTTTTTAGCTTTGTATAATGCAAGAAAAACTAATCAAGAACTTGTTTTTGCAAAGTATCGCAATAGTAATGTCGGCGCATTGATTCGAAAGGAAATGAAAAAAAAGGGATTGCCGATTTGGGAGAAATTTTTTGTCAATCAACGGGCAAGTTGTATAACGGACAAAGAGCGTTTAGGTTGGTCTCGTTCTGTTATGGATGCAGTTTTTGGTAATTCGGAACATATTCGAATTGGTCATTATATTCAACCGTTACCTGATCCTGAATATGCTATGTTGGGTCAACAAAACAAAAAATTGAGTAATCGATCAAATAATAATAATACAATAAACATTGATACGCTTACAGAATTGATGCAACTCTCGGCGGACATTCGCGGACGTTATGGGAACAAGGCGTTTGATATTTTTGAGACAATTTTTGAGCAAGTTTCAGATAATGATTTGAAACTTGCTAGGGAAATTATGAATGTAAAATGTGAAGAGGAGATTATTGATTTAGTGCCTTCTTTAATTACCGAAAATGTCACATTTATGGCTAAACTTGTTCGTAAACTTATTGAAAAGTATCCGCAAGACGTACAACCGTTTTTGAATAAAGTGTTATCAAACATGCCTAATATTTCAGAGTTAATGGCAACAGCAAACAGTGCAGTATCAAACAGTTATGACGTCAATGAGTTGTTAAAGAATTTTTTCATTTCAGAAAAATCAGAGATAAAAAAATCCGGTTTGGAAAAAAATACCAAATCGGACCAAGTGGGCGCAGATGGAGTCGAACCATCGACCTCAGCCTTATCAGGGCTGCGCTCTAACCAAACTGAGCTATGCGCCCGAACTTTTTTTGTTGTAAGTGTAACGAAATTTCAAATGTAGAAAGTATAATTATGTTGCTCATTAAACAAGGGTTCAATAGTGTACACAAAAAAACAATACTGACAACGGGGGGGGCAGAAGAGGAGAGTATGAGAGAAGAGGAAGAAAAGAATATTTTGTAATTTTAGATTTTTCGTAATATCTCAGTGAAATAATTTATTGTTGCCGGATCGCGGTCGTCTCGACCGCATCTTTAGTTTTGTTTTTTGTACAAAAAAGATGCAGGCGGGACGCCTGCGTTCCTCCTAATATTAGTTTTTAGTAATTCACTTAAATTTAAAATCTAAAATTACAAAATCTGATTTCTCTGTGTTCTCTGTGTCCTCTGTGGTTAATAAAAAAAATATT
>JAITKS010000013.1 GCA_031278315.1 Planctomycetaceae bacterium
GCTTAATTTTAAATCCAGATAATTGTTACTGAATTTTTAATTATACGAGTTGTAAGAATATCATAAAAAGATATCTTGACAAGTATCCCCATAATGAAAAAAACAACGGTATTTAGTAGAGGCGTATCGCATACGCCCCTACCGGTGACAAGATAGCGGTTAGTTCGCATGCGGAGATTAGCACCGAATCTAAATTCGAATCGTTGTTATATATTAATTGAATATATTAGACTCTCAATCAAGACACAAGGTATTGTGTCTTTACATATCAATTTTATTTTTTGTAACGAAATCTAAAATTACAAAATATTCTTTCTCTGTGTCATCTGGTGTTCTTTGCGGTTAATAAAAAAATATTTTGTGTTCCTGTTTTCAAAATATAAAATTCAATTACAATAAAAATTAGCCGTTGTGTTATTACAACATGTCCATATTCTTAATCACAATTCAACAACACAAAATTAAACATGACAAAATTAAACATGACAAATTTACAAACTGAAAAATTTAATGAATTGCACTTATTCATTGATGAAAGCGGCGATTTTCTGTCAGATAAAAAAAATCGTCTCAAAATTGTCGGCGGAGTTATTCTATTCGGAAAATATACCCAAGAAATTCAAAACGGCATAAAAGATGCTTTGTTGAAATCATTAAAAATTATCAATGGTAAATATCCTCAAGACCTGCACTTTCATAACTTCTTTGCAAAAAATCTGCCGGAAGGAAAGAAAAACAACGGAAAACGTTTTGTACAATCGTTGATCCAACAGCTAATGAATTGGCAAAACCAATTCGGTGTAGAAATCTACGGCATAAAAATTCATTATGACCAAGATGTTTTCTACAACGGAAATGATCTTCTTGCTGAACGAGAACTTGATAACCGTTATTTACAAATGTTATGGTCGCTTGTCGAACATATTATTTTCGTCAATAGCAAAGTAACTAAACGCTTGAAAGATGATGCCGTTATTCATCTGCATGTTGCAGAACGGTCGTTTGTTTTTGATGCGAATTCGGGTATTGAGTCTGTTGCAAAATTTTATGGTTGGCAGGTCTCACCGCATAAAAAAGATATGACCAAAAAGGTTGTTTATTCTGTTATCCATAAAAATGAGTTGCAAGGAATGTTTCGTATGGCGTTGCGCAATCGTTGGCAAAAATCGCAACGCCGTCTTGGTTCTATCAACATTAGAAAATTATTGTATCAAGAAGACGGAGAATCAACACCGGCTCTGTATCTTGCTGATATTTTGCTCGGCGTCGAATTGTTGAAAAAGAGTAAACCTGCTTTGCGTAGTTTATTGAATATTCTTGCTAATTTGACTTATGACGCATCTCTCGAATCACTCGCTATTTGCAAGTCGCAACTTGATACCAACGGTAGAAACTCGCTGTTGTCTGTGATTGCGGAACATCCGATTAAACCAACAGGCGGCGAAATTATGGATCAACTTATTACTCTTTTTCAACAGAACAAAGAACCGTTTTATAAACTTTATGAAACGGCATTGCAATATGTTAATCATCCGCATTATCGAAACAAGGGTTTGCAATTACAGTGGTTGCTTGATACCGTTCACGAAAAATCGGGACAGAATGATTTGCAAATGTTTCTGCACACATTGCAGATCAACATGGCATATCATGATCACACCGGCAACACAGAATTAGGCGATGAAGATTGGGAAACTTATCGGCAATTCGAACCGCAATTAGTAACACTCGGAAGTGAAAAGGCAATGGAATTTTACACAGATTTTCGTTGTAAACGAGCTGTCAATCTGATGGATATGTTTCGCTATGACGAAGCGGGACAAGTATTAATTGCTGCCGGTCAAAAGGAAGAGGAGTTTGCAAAAAATACTGCGGCGATGTTTGGTTGTCAGGTAAAGGACTTGCCGAAGGAGCGTATTGGTTGGGTGTACAGTTCGCTTGGTCAGGTGTTTGCGTTTCAGGGCAACCGCAAACGCGCAGAAGAAATGTTCCGCAACGCGCTGCAATGTTTCGATAAGAAAAATGATATTGAACGGGAATGGGTTTATCTTGGACATTTAGCATGTGATTTTCCAAATGATTTGCAATCGTTGTTAAGCGAAGTGTTCGAGCATTTGCCGCAAAACACCAACCCGTTTGAAGAGCCTTTTATTTTGGCTTTGAAATTGAAGACGGTTTACGTTTGTGACGATGCGGAACAGCAAAAACAATGGGCTGATGACATTTTAACGTTTGTCAAAAATAACGAAGAGACGCTGCCGTTTGAGCATCCGTGGGGCATGATTTATCAAATGGCGGCGATGTTATTTGACAAAATCGGTGATACAGAACACGCTCAATTTATGTTTCATAAAGCGTTATGGTCTTTCAACAAGGGCGAAGGTGTGTTGAAGGAACTCGGCAAGTATTGTCAACTTCGCAGTAAAAATGAACTCCTGCCAAAGAAAATACGGTTTAACTATTGGTAAGGTTGATATGAAATATCGCTTTTCTGTATTTGTACATTCATACTTATTATCTTATTAACAAATCATCTTTCAAGAATAAGGTAATAAGGTTTTGTTTTTTTGTTGATTCATTTCTACTAATGTTGTTTTGTTCAGAAAAATAAGGTTGAAAATAAGGTTAGTTTAAAAATTCATCAACCAAAAAAATTAAAAACAAAAATTCTGCCGATGAATTACAAAAGTTTTAAGCCTTGATTTTACAGGGAAAGAAGGGAGGGGATTGCTTGTTATGAGAACGCCGATATAATTTTGCGGAATTTTTCATTTGTGAATTAGTCTGAATAATATTTTTAAGAATAATATTTCGCAAAGTAACCAACAATTAATTTATTGGGGGCGAACTGGTTTCGACCGGGCTAGTGAAATATGGGTGGCGTGTCGTGGTTGGTCAGCGGGCCACGTTAAAAGCCGACTATTAAATTCAAATGCCGAACCTAAATTGGCATTGGCTGCCTAATGAAAGGCTGCCCCGAATACATACTGTAGCCGAAATGGTGTAATATTCGGACGTAAATTCGGATCGTTTCTGTTCAAGCCGACTACGGCAGAAATTAAAAAACGTTGTCGAATCGTTTGAGACGTACCGCTGCCGGAAAGGGACTGATCAAACTAAAAATTAAATAACCGGACACACACGTAGAAACTTATATCGAGCAGTTTCGGGACGCGGGTTCGATTCCCGCCGCTTCCAATTGTAATATACATATCGTTTTATGATTTTCAATTCTAGCATCAATTTTCGTAATTAAAACGTATAATCAAAATTTATAAACACAGTTCAAAAAAACAATAATTACAAAATTCACAACTTGCGATCTCATTCTAAAAATAAATTTAACATTAAAACGAAAACAGAAAAACTTAAATCCGTAATTAAATCTTAAATCTTATTCTTTGCGGTTAATAAAAAAATCTGAATCGGTAATACTACTGAATAGTCACAATAATTTTTGTAACGTTTATTAAATTCGTTAATGAATTGTAATATATCAGTAGAATTTTTGGTTTAATTTTTTTAGATGATTTTCGTGTGTTTTGTGATCTCAAAAAAACAAAACCTTATTACCTTATTCTTGAAAGATGATTTGTTAATAATGTAATGTTGTCCGAACTTGGTTGTCTTGTCTGCATCTTTAGTTTTGTTTTTTTGACAGGATTACAGGATTGACAGGTGAGATTGGTTCATAAAATTTCACAAAGGTTTCAAGTTCATTTTTAACTGACCTTATTTTGTTTTATTAACCACAGAGGACACAGAGAAAGATGATTTTGTAATTTTAGATTTTTATTTTTAAACACGAAACACACGAAAAAGAGCGGGGATATGTTTTTCGTGTTTAAAAAATAAATGCGAGCTAACCATTATTATTGATCCAATATCCGATCGCCCTTTCAGGGCTTCGGTTTGGCGGGGACTTTCACCCGCCCCGAGTGGGGCGGGCTATAATCCTGTCGCCCTTTCAGGGCGATTTTAGTTTAAAACGAATACCAAAACTTAAAGTGTAAAAAGTATATATCAGTGAAATTTTTTAATGAAAGAAGTTTATGTTCCGACAATTGTAATTTTTTTGCCGTTTCTTATTTTCTTTTTTATGTAAAATTTCTTATCCCATTTTACACGTATGCGTTGATCAAAAACAACGAGCCATCCTTCTTTGTAATTGTCATTTTCCATACAAAGAACTGTTTGTTCAAAGCCTTCTCTTATCTTTTTTTGATTGTAACGGATTTTGATTTCTATTGGATATTTTTTGTCATTATATACCAATAAAAGCTCAAGCTTTCCCGAACCTTCTAAAAGTTTGTGCAAAACTTGTCCTCTGCCTTTCATAGCATGTCTCAAGAACGCTAACAAGATCAAATGCGGTGCTGCATCCGTATAGCCGCAACAGGCTGTAGAATAAGTATCACCGTTTTCCCGCCAGAATTTCTGAAAGTCGCTCATTATAAGATTTATATCAACACATCCGTCTTTAAAATAATCTGATACGTGATCAGAGTCGTAATATTCATAGTCGTAATATGAAGGTAAATTCTGTTGTGTGTTATAAGTTAAAAGTCGGACAATTGCATCTGAATAAATCTGGTTTGCCGGTTTTATCTCCCAATTAACATGACTAATCAACCCCAACTCACACACATATAAAAAAACATCTGAATCCGTTTTGAAAATTTGATCGCCAATAATCATCGGCTCGATAATCGATCGGATATGTTCCTCTTTTATATGCTCCATCAAATAATCAATATGTGTTGGACAGTCGATAAGAATATTTTGAATCGCTTGACTCACCAACTCGGACGTTACCGGTTTTTTGTAGTCTGACTTTAATATTCTTTTAGTCATTTCGTATGCAATCGCATTAACTAACCAAGGTTGTCCTTGTGTCTGTTCAAAGACTAATTCTACTGCGGCGTCATCGAATGTTTGTCCGGTTTCGACTGTATGCTGATGATAAAGCTGCGCGATTTCATCTTTGGTGAAATTGTTTAACGTAAAAACTTTCGTAACGATATTAAACGGACTTGCACTGCTAAATGATTTGTCGTTAGGACGTGCTTTATAATCGCGAATATTACGCATTCCAACTAATGCAACTGAATGAACAAATGGTATCATACTACGCTCATTGTAACCGCTGCGTAATTGACGTAGAAAAGAATTCAATACTCCTTCACTAAGACTATCTACCTCATCAAATAAAACTACCAAAGGCTTGTCCAGTAACATAGAATATTGCCGTAAAGATTCTTGAAAAACACCCGTGAAATCTTCATAATCAGCGTCTTTGGCGAATTCCGAACTGTGCGGAAGATCCGTATAGGTGATGTCGTCTTTTATTTTTCGTACAATTGCCGGTATGCCGGTTTCCGGTTCTTTAATGACGGAAGCAGTTTCAAGCGAAATATAAAACGCATAATATTTCCCTTCCGCATTAAGCTGTCTGGCGAGGTCTTTCAAATACGTTGTTTTCCCTGTCTGACGAGCTGCATGAATCACAAAATATTGTTCATGGTCTATCAACCTATCTACACCTTGCAATCGAGTAGCAGAGTTGATCTTATAATGGTCCTGTTCGTTACAAGGACCGGCTACATTAAAATGTTTCATCGTATTAAAAATTTAAAATTATTAGATTGATGTACACAAAAGTTGTTTCAATTAAATGTTAGTTTGTTTTGTATTTTCGTTTATTTTCGTATTGCAAAAAATACTGAAAAAACAAAAATACCCATTAACGGTTACTGATTCTCAATATCTGTCAAAATCAGATTTGAGTTGTTCGGTCAAATAAAAAAACTCGGTAATATATCCAATGTTCATTTTTTATTTGTCAAATCTAAATGCGAAATATAACAATAAAAAATAAAAAAACAACTCCTGTTTAAAAACTCCTATTAAAAATTAAAATGCGGCAATATATAAAATTTGCTTATATATTACGAAAAAATAAATTATTTTACTTATATATTCCTCTTGACCTAATTTTATAAATTTTGTACTATTCTGCCGAATTGATTTTTTAATTGTTCACCGTTTTAATTTTTTGTCTTTTTTATCGGCTTGTTTTTAGAATGAATAAGTCTGCAAAATGAGTCTGATTTATGCTTATAAATTTTGTTGTTGTTTAATTATTTTACTTATACTTGAGGAAGTAATTTTTATGGTCAAAATACATTTTAGATATTCAGAAAAATCGATATTTATTTTTTTGTTTTTATTTTTCTGTTTATTTTATGGATGTTCATCTTGGCGTAAAACGCCTGAAAGGAATACTACGGTTCTGCCCGAATCTGTTAAACGCAGTATAGAACAAGGCCGCGTGTTACGTGTGAGCGATTACGCTTTTGTCAATGGTTTGAATGAAATCGAAGTGCGCGGAGTTGGTCTTGTTCAGAATCTTGTAGGGACAGGATTCGACGATGTTAATTCGATTGAGCGTGCGATGATGTTCGAGGAAATGAAAAAAATGGGACTAAACGACATTAACGGACTTCTTGCCGAATCAACAACTGCAGTTGTAAATATCAAGGGACGTATGAGAGCAGGAATAAGAGAGAATGAATTATTCGACGTTCAAGTTTCTGTTCCATCTGAAAGCGGTGTGAAGAGTTTGCGTAACGGATATTTAGTCGCTGCAACATTGCAAGACATGCGGGCTATTGAAGGAAGCGTTGTCAAAGGTGAGACATTAGCAATTGCGGAAGGTCAAATTATGGTATCAGACCCGTTGGCAACAGAGTTGAATAATCCGAGCGGTTTGAAACAGGGAATTATTTTAAGCGGTGCGAGGTCGAAAAAAAGCAGATATCTATTTGTGTGTATGAAATCGGAGTATGAATCGGCAGCGATGACAAAGCGGATTGCAGATGTGATCAACAATCGATTTTATATTTCGTCGGGTCAAAAGAAGGGAATGGCGACTCCGAAAGATAATGTAATTATCGTGTTAGACATACCGCCGATTTATCGTAATGATATTCATCGTTATGTTAAAGTGATAGAATCGTTGGCGTATCATGAAACGTTACAGCAACAGCAGCGTAGAATTGAGCGGTTGAAATCGGATCTTCTTATTGCGTCTAAGTCGCAGAGTGCAGCTTTTCAGCTTGAGGCGATTGGCGGTAAAGCTGCAATTGACGCATTACGGTCAGCGATGAATTCGGACGATGATGAAATATTATTTCATGCGGCAACTTCGTTATCGTATCTTGGCGATGGTTCGGCGGCGGGTGTGTTAGCGCGGATTGCTAGGGAGAATCCGGCTTTTAGAATTTATGCTCTTAATGCTTTGAGTTTGTTACGAAATGACATCGACGCCGAATTAGCACTACACGATTTATTGCAATTACCGAGTGCCGAAACACGTTACGGCGCGTTCCGAGCTTTATGGCAGCGTAATCCGTCGGACAGAGCGATTCGCGGTGAATCGCTTGGGGGGCAATTTTGGTATCATGGTATTGTATCGCCGGTTGTGCAGGTTGATAGTCGGCAAGCAAACAAGCCGAAACAAATTTCAACTGTCGGATGGACAAATGAAAATGACAAAGAGTCTAAATCAGTTTCACCGTCGATGGTACATTTAACGAGAGCGAAACGGCCGGAAATCGTGTTATTCGGAAATGATATTCATCTAATTCAACCTTTCATTCTTGAAGCCGGACCAACTATCATTGTGAATGGAAACAATAAATTGAATGAAATTGTGATTAAAAAGTTTGCAGCTAGACCCGACCAAATAGACGAAAGCCGGACGATTCATTCTAACAATCTTGATGATATAATTAGAGCCGTTGTTAATATTGGAGGAACATATCCTGATGTAGTTCAAATGTTGTGTTTAGCTGATCAGAAAAAATGTTTATCGTGTCAGTTGAAGATAGATAGTCTTCCTGAAGCGAATAGATTTTATCAACGAAAAAACGATCAAATGGTGCAATCGGATCAAACGTCCAAAGTAAAACCGCCGTGGTGGAATCGTTTTATTATTAAAAGTTGGTTTGCTCCTAATCCAGGAAACAAATCTTCAGATTATGAAGGATTCATAAATGAATCAGATCGCAAATAGAGTAAATAGAGAGAGTAAATAGAGAGTAAATAGAGAGTGAAAAAAATTATGTAGTTATATGTGTAGTTATATATAGTATAATATTTGGTGAGATCATTTTACTGAATTACTAAATTACTGAATTACTGAATTTAAAACTGATCTGATTTCACTTGAGATTTTGGTTATTGTTATTGATTTCCGAGTTTAATCTAACTGTATATATTGGTTTGCGAATAAAAACGAAAAGTGTATATCTGTAATTTGTTTGTTTTATAAATATGGTTATAAATGCAGAGACAAATCAGAGAAAATTAAAAATTAAAAATTAAAATCAATTTTTTCAAATAAAAACATGTTTGATATTAATGCAATTCTTAAACACGCGAAAGACTTTGGTGATAAAATGCGTGAAGTTCATGAGCAGTTGAGTCAAATCAAGGTCAAGGGAACGGCTGCGGGCGGTATGGTTATTGTTGAGATAAACTGTGTTCAGAATATGGTATCTTGTAAAATTGATCCTGCTTTATTTAAGAGCGGTGATTCTGAGTTGATTGAGGAATTAATTATTGCGGCGACCAATGAAGCGGTTGCCGAATCGCGAATAAAGCAAAACGAAGTATTACAAACTGTCCCGGACGGCAAAAATGACATAACTTCGTTAAGTGATTTTGTAGAAAAATTTATACTAAAATAAAAAGTAACCTAATTTTAGAATACGAAACAAAAAAAAAACGAAACACACGAAAAAAAATAAATAGACACAAAAAATATGAAATAAAAATTTTTTCGTGTATTTTGTTATTTCGTGTATTTCGTAATTTCAAAAAAACAAAAATTCTACTCTGATATATTATCTAAAAACTAATGCCGAGTTCCTGACCGTACCGTAAATGTCTAAATATTGTAGTCAAGACGACTGCATTATCTCGGCGGCGTTATATCTACGTTGACTCAACGTTGACTCTAAAAGTAATTTTTTTTCAAGAGTTTGTTAGAAATTCCGCTCTGTTGATTACACCCATTGTCAAGTTACAAATTTTTGTAATAATTTTGCATCGATTTTGAAATTGCTGTCCAGTGTCCCTAATAATTAACTTCATTTACTATAGAGAACACAAATTTCACATCAAAGAAAATTTAACATTTCAACTACACTCACTTGAATTTTCGGATCGAGTTGTCCGCTCACTTATCGGTTTACTTATCGATAAACAGATTTTTTCACAAATAGACAATTAAACTTCATATCAGCGAAATTCATAACACGATTCGTATAATTTAATACAATCAGAAATTTAGATACACTCAGAAAAGTAATTTTCAAAATCAAAATAATAACAGCACACTATCTGTTAAATAACAAATTGCGTGCAAATTCAATTACTCACATTCAACACTCAACATTCAAAAAACAAAATGGAAACAACTTTTATTTTTGCCGAAATACAAATCACACAAGCAGTCATATTTTTTCTAATAGCAATAAGCGGCTTGATTGTATTTCTGATTTTTATCGCGTTTGCGTTTTACGGCTCGCTTTGGTTACAGGCGTTTATGGCAAGTTCGCGAATTTCTATGTTTAGCCTAGTTAGCATGAGCTTGATGAAAGTCCGCTCTCGTCTGATTGTTCAAGCGAAAATTATGGCGAAACAATCAGGATTACCAATATTACCGCCCGACGGAATAACAACTCGGCGACTTATCGCCCATTATCTCGCAGGAGGTGATGTATTACGCGTAATTCGTGCATTGATCGCCGCACAAAGAGCATCGCTCGATTTGAATTTCGACCAAGCAGCTGCTATCGATCTCGCCGGTCGAGATGTACTCGACGCTGTTAGAACAAGTGTCAACCCGAAAATTATAGTTTGTCCCGATATTCATAAATCAGGCCGTGCTACACTTAGTGCAGTTGCAAAAAACGGTGTCGAATTATGTGTTCGCGCTCAAGTAACTGTTCGTACTAATCTCGAACAATTAATCGGAGGCGCAACTGAAGACACCATTATTGCACGTGTTGGTGAAGGAATTATCACCGCAATCGGTTCAGCAAATACTCATTTGGAAGTTATGGAGAATCCGGATAGTATTTCTAAAGCTGTTTCTGATCGCGGTCTCGACTCACAAACAGCTTTCCGTATCGTTTCAATCGATATTGCTGATATAGATGTCGGACAAAATATCGGCGCAAGACTTCAAGCCGATCAAGCCGAAGCCGACACCCGTGTCGCACGAGCTAAAGCAGAAGAACGACGCGCACAAGCTCTAGCACAAGAGCAAGAAATGAAAGCTAAAGTAAGTGAAAATCGTGCTAGAGTAATTCTAGCTGAAGCAAATGTTCCTCGCTCTCTTGCGGAAGCTTTTCGACGCGGCACAGCAACGTGAATTTAATACAAGTTAGAAAATTGATTTGATCAGCAGAATATTTGTTTTCAAATTTTTCGAGATCATAAATTTTAAAACTAACATTATTTTCAACCTTATTTTAACGTTAATTTAATTTTTTTGTAATAATTTTAACTCTGCTTGTAATTTAATTTTAGCGATTGACGTCAGCTTGTTTTTTGATGCGGGCTTTCGATATAGTTTTTCGACAAATCTAAAATTAACGTGCAAGCCGATAACAGGGATAATGCAGTGGCAAACGTTGAGGATTTTATTAAACGTATAACAAGAATGAATCACAAGTTTACATTCATTTTTACGGAAGATTTCTTTGACATAACAGGTAAAGTCGGTATCAGAACCGACCGTTATCTTGACATTCGGCGAACCTTTCAAAATGTCGGACACAAACGCGGCGACAACGCTATTTTGAAATCGACTGATATACTTTTATTTGATGTCAAAGTATGTATAGTGAGAACGAATTACACTTGCATTATGACAAATTTCGACGAGCTAAATTCAGGACCGTTTGGAGATCAAGCAATGATTTACGGTATGGGAAGCGGAATGGTTGACGCTCAAAAAGCGAAGTTTGCGGTAGATTCTTTTTTTACAACAAAGGCAGATTCGGCAATGACTATAAACGTAATGTTAGCGGAAGCGAAAAAGCGTCAATTAGTGTTAGTGGTCGAGAAAGCTGCGGATTTGAATCGTCCAAGTTTAGAAGCGATACGCAAATTACGTTCGCAACTTTGCACAGTGTTAGTAAATTCGGTCAAGGGACCTGTAGTTGATTGTCAAGTTAGTTGTATATTTAAGGAGGGAAACAGTAGTTCGTTGTCGTCGCTATTGAATATGTTTTGCGTGAATTACAAGTAGAGTATTAAATGTAAAGATAATGTAGAGATAATGTAGAGATAATAGAAAAAGTGTAATTTTGAAGTTTTAAAAAACCATTAAGGTATAGAGAATTTTTAAGAGTTAATAGGGAGTTTGGGTATGGGCGAATCACCGACTTATTTTGTGTTTGATGTTGAGAGTGTTGCGGATCCGAAATTAGTTTCGCGTGCGCATTTTGACGGCAAGGTGCCGGAATCGGTTGCGGTTCGTAAGTATCGCGATGAAATTATGGCTGCGACGGACAAAGATTTTATACCTTATACGTATCAGATACCAATTGCGGTTGTAGTTGCCAAAGTTGCGGCGGATTTATCGTTAATTGATTTGGTAGCTCTTGACGAGCCGCAATTTCGACCGCATGAAATTTGTGATAAATTCTGGCGGGGATGGATCGCATACAAACAACCGACGCTTGTAACTTTTAACGGACGCAGTTTCGATATTCCGTTGCTTGAGCTTGCTGCGTTTCGGTATGGTATTTCGTTAGCAGCGTGGTTTGCAGCAGGAACGAAATCGTATGATCAACCTCGAAACAGGTACAATTTGAAATCGCATATCGATCTATATGATGTCGTTACGAATTACGGTGCAACAAGATTCAGCGGCGGATTGAATCTAGCCGCAAATTTGTTAGGCAAGCCCGGAAAAATGGATACGCAAGGTTTCATGGTGCAAGATTTATTTGAAGCAGGGGAAATACAACGAATAAATGATTATTGTCGTTGTGATGTTTTAGACACGTATTTTGTTTTTTTAAGAATAAATGTTCTCTTTGGGAATTTGACAAGATCGGAAGAACAACGTTTAGTAAAAAATGCAAAAAGCTGGATTAAAGACAGAGTTGAAAAAAACAACGCATACAAACAATATCTGGACAATTGGGGTGATTGGCAAAATCCATGGGGAGATTCAGATTGATTTAATATATTACGATATGTTTAATTTGTAATATTATTTTTTATTTTATTTATAAATTTGTTTTGTCTTTATTTCATCTTTTAACGGTTATATCTTAACGATGAAATCGTATAGTTTTTTTACAACTTTATTTCTTGGCAATATTTTTTTGCTTGGGGTTATTCTTATTTTTGGTTTTTGGCGAATAACATCTGACATGAATCGTCAATCGTCCGAATTATCTTTACGTTTTCAACATAATCTTTTGTCTATTGTTAGAGACAGACTTGAAGAATCTTGGAATGACGCAGAAATTGGCAAGTTGATTAAGAATTATTGTAATTCTTATTCTCGGATATCTGGTTTACGTTTGACAGTAGTTGCGTTGAATGGTAATGTGCTTGGTGATTCGGAGTATCCAGCTGACAAGATGCAGTTGCACAATACGGAGTTGCATCCTGAAATTATTGAATCGTTTTCTGGTAAATATTCGGAATCGATTCGATTGAGCCGCACGAAGCAAATTCGTTATCGATATATTGCTGCTCCGATTTATTCGAATGGTGAAATTGCGGGAGTGGTTCGAGTTGCGTTACCGATTTCAGATTTAGCGGCGGCTCGGCGTAATATTTTTTACAGTATTTTGACAGGTTTTATTCTGATGCTTTTTGCGGCAGTAATTCTCTCGGCTTTTTTAAGTTGGATTTGGTACAAACCGTTGAGAGTTATAAGTGAATCTGCAATAAGAATTGCGGACGGCAAATTTGAACCGATTGTGCAAGTTACGGCTTCGCGTGAATTGATTCATTTAATTAATGTAATCAATCAGATGCAGAAAACTGTAATAAGTCAACTTGAGACAATTTCGCGGCAGCGTCAACGATTACAGGTAATTTTGCAGAATTTACCAGATGCGGTATTTGCAATAAATTCGATAGATCAAGTTGTGTATTACAATGAATCGGCGAAAAGAATTTTTGAATTAGGCGATATAAATGAGCCGGTTTCTATACAATTTTTGTTACGATATTCTCCAATTTTGAATTTTTATTTTAGCGGGGACAATGATTGTTTGAATGTAATCAGGTCGGAGTTGATCAATATAAAAATCGGCGAGCGGAAGAGATTTTTCGATGTAGAAAAAATCAGTATTTCGGTCGAGGCAGACTATAATGGAATTGCTGTTTTGTTATTGTTCAATGATGTTACAGCGATAGCGGAAACGAATCAGATGAAAGCGGATTTTGTTGCGAACACATCTCATGAATTACGTACACCATTGGCGACGATTCGTGCAACTATTGATAATGTTTCGGACGGCGTTTGTAATGATACTGTAGATTTCAGAACTATTATTGGGATTCTTGACCGTCATGTTAAGCGGTTAGAAGTATTAACAGATGATTTACTTTCGCTGCATGATGCCGAGTGCGGGGATATTTCGGGGCGGATAGATAAGACGACGGTAAATATGCAAAAGAATCAGCTGGAATCGTTATTTTCAGCGAAAGCGGCGGAGAAGGGGGTTCAGTTATTTATTGATTCGAATTATATTGACAAACCGTTTTTAACTGATATGAAGCGTCTTGAATTAGTGTTACAAAATCTTCTTGACAATGCGATCAAGTTTACATCTTCGGGCGGAGTTGTGAGATTAACTTTTATGTTTGAAGATTCAGACCAGTTGATAATTAACTGTGAAGACAACGGCTGCGGAATAGCGGAAGACGAACAATCGCGTATTTTTGAACGTTTTTACAGAGCAAAGAACAAAAATGGTATTAGAGTTACTGGTACAGGATTAGGACTAGCAATTGTCAAACATGCGGTAGAGAGGCTTAGTGGGATATTATCTTTAAAAAGTGCAATAAATCGAGGCAGTACGTTCAC
>JAITKS010000044.1 GCA_031278315.1 Planctomycetaceae bacterium
AAAATGAAAATTAAAATTAAAATTAAAAATTTTACGGCACGATTAAATTCGATTTTATTATTTATCGTTACAATTATTTGTCTTAACGGACTCGTAATCGGCGAAGAATCCAAACCTCAAGAAATATTACTTTGGGAAAATGAAATTCCCGAAAGTACAGGTTTGCGAGATCAAGATAAACCGAAAATATCCCTTTTTATCCCTGACAAACCAAACGGTACAGCAGTTGTAATTTGCCCCGGCGGTTCTTACAGCGGTTTGTCTTGGGATTGGGAAGGAATCAAACCCGCGAAATGGTTCAACACTAAAGGCATAACCGCCGCAGTACTTGCATATAGACACGCACGCCGCGGCGGCGGACATCCGAGACCCCTACTCGACGCACAACGAGCTTTACGATACTTGCGGTTTAACGCCAAAAAACTCGGCATTCAAGATAACAAAATCGGAATTGCCGGTTTTTCCGCAGGCGGACATTTGGCTTCAACTACCGGAACACACTTTGACAATCACACTAATCCAATCGACAATATCGATAAAGTTAGCTCAAGACCCGATTTCATGATTTTGATCTATCCGGTAATTTCATTCGATCCAAAAATAACACACAGCGGATCACGCCGTAATCTTATCGGTAATAATGCGGCAAATGAACTCATCGACTTCTACTCAAACGAAAAACAAGTAACAGAAAAAACTCCGCAAACTTTTATCGTGTTCACAACCGAAGACCAACTCGTAAACGCTGAAAATGGAATCGAGTTTTATCTCGCATTGAAAAGAAAAAAAATACCAGCCGAAATCCATATTTTTCAAAAAGGAAAACACGGAATCGGATTAGGATTTAACGACAATAACAACGGTAATGAATGGACTAATCTTTGTGAAAAATGGTTACAAGTCAATGCGATATTAAGTCCGCCGGAAAAATAATCCGCATGAAAAATAATCCGCCGGAAAAATAATCCGCATATTGTATCAAACAAATTTGAACCTGCTCATAACTTAAATTCGGTTTGCACTTATCTACTTACTTCTACTCACTACAATCACTACAATGCAGTAACAAAAGAAAATCACCGAATCATAAAATGTCAACGATATAAATTAACGGCTATTGAATTCGATATTTAATCGTCTTAATTTATTTTCTCAATTATCAACTGAATAATTTTCAACTGCTTCCGCTTGAATTTTCGGTAAGAATCACGTGATTACTTATCGAAAACAGTCAAGGCTTTTACGCCTTTATACTGCCGAAATTCATCGGCGAAGCGTATATTTTTTTATGCAACTTTCACGAGAAGAAATTCCTACTGGACAATGCGTTTGTAATTATTGTCCAGGTAAGTGCTGCCGATATTTTGCACTCCCAATTGATACACCGGAATCTTGGCACGATTTCGATAATATCCGCTGGTATTTGCTGCACGACCGGGCAACAGTATTTGTTGACGGCGACACTTGGTATTTGTTGGTTCACACGAAATGCAAGTTTCTAAACAACACAACAAATCTGTGCGAAAAATACGAAACACGACCAAAAATCTGCAGAGATTATAGTAACAAAAAATGTGAGTACGAAGACCACTACGTTTATGACCAATATTTTGAAATCGCTGATCAAGTTGAAGAATATGCTGAAGCTGTACTCGGTCAAAGAAAAAAATATCAAAAAAGTAAATCATAAATTTTGATCAAAGATTTTAATCAAAGATTTTAATCATAAGGTAAATTCTAAAAACTAATATTAGGAGGAACGCAGGCGTCTCGCCTGCACTGTTTTTGTACAAAAAACACATAAAGATGCGTCGAGACGGCCGCGTTCCTTCTAACAATAAATTTTTACATTAGGTTTTTAGAAATTAACATAATTTTTAATCATAATTTTAAATTGATCTCATTTGAATTTTCGGTTCCATCAAACGGCTTGCCGAAATTTATCACAACGTATTTATACTAAATTCGATGAACAAACAACAAATACAAAACGGACTAATTGATTATTTAACAATAATGAATTACGCTGGTATTACCGATATAAGTAATTTACCAGTTAAAAATACAATCGAGTTACTCGAAAACAAGTCTCCAATAATATCTGTTACAAAAAATGATAATACAACAGATATAAATAATATCTCAACTAAATCTGATAATCTGCAAGATAATAAAATTGAATCTGATACAAAAGAACTGCCAAGAGAATCAGTAGTCAGCTCTACATTGCCGCTGCATGAAATTGAAAACATGACCAAAGCAGAGCGTCTTAAATTGCTTGCCGAAGAGGTAACAAATTGCTCGCAATGTCCAGAGCTTGTATGCTCACGGACACAGACTGTTTTTGGAATAGGTAATCACGATTCGCCGCTTTTATTTCTCGGCGAAGCACCCGGAGCCGATGAAGATATTCAAGGCGAACCATTTGTCGGAAGATCAGGTAAGTTGCTAAATGACATTATTACAAAAGGTATGAAAATCAAACGTGAAGATATTTACATTTGTAATATTCTACGATGCCGCCCGCCTAACAATAGACCGCCGACCCCAGAAGAAGCCGCAAATTGCAAAACTTTTCTCGAAAGAACAATAAAAATTGTAAATCCAAAATTTATTTGTTGTCTAGGTACTATCGCAACAAAATATTTATTACAAACAGATAAATTGATCGGACAAATGAGAGGAAAAGTACACGATTACAACGGAATAAAAGTAGTTTGTACATATCATCCGTCGTACCTTTTGCGATTACAATCTGCAAAAAAAGACGCATGGGAAGATATACAACTACTAATGAAAATAATGGAAAATAACACCTAACATCGAAAATATTTGTAATGTATCTGTAAATGTTTTTCAATGATTTTTTTCAATGAATTGTTTTCAGTGAATTGTTAAAATTCTACTGACTAATCATTAATCATTTAGAGATACTATTCACCGTCAACTTAACTAAAACTTAACTAAAACTTAACCAAAATTTAACCATTACTTAAAAAAATGAAACGTACAATTTTTACTTTCGTTTTGATTCTTGCGAGTTTTATTGTTTTGCAAGGAATCACATTTAATATCAGCAACAATAATTTGAATTTTTGTTGCGCAAATGAAAAATCGGTTCAATCGCCGAATGAGGCAGTTAATAAACTGATCGAAACCGGTAAATTTAAAGACGCTTACGATATCGTGAAAAAATTGATTCTAAATCCGCAAGAACCTGAAAATCAAAAATATCTTGCACAACATAAAATCAAAATTGCTGATTTATTCGCCTATGCTGCATTAAGTTTACAACAACTCAACCGCATTAGCGAAATTGATGAACTCCTCGAACAAGCTTCGACAATTTACAAAAACGATTGGAGAATTCTTACACAGATCGCTTTAACTTATCAAACAATTAATCACTACGGTACAATTATCGACAATAAATTCATTCGAGGCTTTTCTAAAGGAGGACGGCATTATAAATCAATACATCATCGCGACCTCGTACAATCATTGATGATTTTAATGCAAGCAAGACATCTAGCAATCAAAGACAACAACAAAGAAGATCTTGCACAATTCTTTTTTAATCTATCTGACGTTATTTACTCAAATGTTTATCGGTCGCCGTTATCTCTAACCGATATTTCAAAATTACCAGATTACTCCGATAATGACCAACAATATTTTCAAAGCTACACAAATTTCACTCCTGTTGATAAAGACAATAATCCGATTTTTTATGAAGAGCCTGAAACATTCGAATCAGCCAAAAACAATACTGAACGGTGGCGTTGGGCTTTGGCGCAAGCTGCACGAATTTGTCCTGAGAAATATCTTGTTCCCGTATTATTAAAACGTGCGGAATTTAATCATGCGAAGTTCGGTACTACAACATTAGACAATTCCGTATCAAATATATATCCGCTTGAATCGCTCTCGGATACCGAGACAATCGCTCAAACGGCAGGCGGAATAAAACGTTTTACGCTGCCGGATGATCATAATTTTATAAAGCTCTATCGCGAAGCCTACAACGCTGCAACAAGACAACAAAAATATGAAATCGGAATGTCTCTCGCTAATATTTACCAAGATAGACAACAATATGTTAAAGCAGCTGAAGTTTTAAACAAAATAATAAAAGACCTCGAAAATGATAAATCAATAGAATTAAAATACTGCCGCCAACATCTTGATCAAATTATTGGTAATCGCGGAATATTCACAAAAGAAGGTTCGGAAGTAAATTGTCTGAATGCTAATTTACGCCTTGTTTTTCGTAACGGAAAAAAAGTTACTTTTACAGCCCGTGAAATTAATATTAAAAAATGTATTAACGACTTAAAACAATACTATACATCAATAGAAAAACATAATCATGGTGAAGATCAAGATTACTACTACAAATTAATTAACCCAACAAGATTACTTCAATTTTTTTGTAATACAAATGACGATCAAACATATTTAGATCCTGTTTCAAAAAAGATATTAAAAACTAAACAATTTTATAACCAATATGTTAGCAAAGAAGCCGCCGTTCAATGGGAACAAGAACTCATTCCTGCTAAAAATCATTTTGATGCTGATACAATTGTTCAAGTACCAATCAAAAAAGCAGGTTTGTATCTTATCGAGTCAAAAATGGAAAACGGTAATAAAGATTCAGTTATTGTATGGCTCAATGACACCGCAATTATTCAAAAAATTACCGATGACCATATCAATTATTTAGTTGTCGATTTAGAAACAAGCAATCCAATTAAAAATGCCCAAGTAGAACTTTGTTATTGTTATAACTCTGACAGCTACATGTATCATAAGTATGATACAAACAAAACAGACAAAAATGGAATTGCGAAATTTGACAAAACCGAAATAAAAGGAAAAACAAAAAAATTACATATTAGCGAAAACTTAGTTATTGCAAGTACAGCAGACGGTAAATTTACTGTTTTAGGAATGCCTTGGATACAATTAACAAACAATAATAATGAAATAAATAATCGTACTAAATGTTTTGTGATTACAGATCGTCCGGTTTACAGACCGAAAGATAAAGTCCAAATTAAAGGATGGATCGGAAGCGGAGACTATAATCAACCGAATCAAAATAAACAGCAAGAAGAAAACAAATCTATCAATTATTCTATCCGTAATCCGAAACACGAAATTATTCACGACCAAAATAATATTAAATTGGATGCGTACGGCGGTTTCACGGCAAGTTTTGAATTGCCTGAAGATGCCGATCTCGGTCAGTATTCTATCGAATGCGGCGATGGTAAAAATTCTTATTCTGTTAATTTTCGTTTTCGCGTAGAAGAATATAAGAAACCCGAATACGAAGTAACAATAGAAACACCATCTGAACCGGTTAAACTCGGCGATAAATTTAATGTAACGATAAAGGCGAAATATTTTTTCGGTTCGCCCGTTACGGATGCAACTGTAAAATATTCTGTATTGCGGACAATCGAAAATGATTATTGGTATCCTGTACGATTTTGGGATTGGCTTTACGGTAACGGATATTCATGGTTCGGATATGACACAGATTGGCTGCCAAACTGGAAAAAATGGTGCTGCTGCCGCCCTAGTTCTATTTCCCGATACAGAAATTATTCACCGCCGGAACAAGTTCTAAACAAAGAAACAAAAATCGGCGAAGACGGAACTGTTAAATTTGAAATCGACAGCTCAAATACAAAATTATCGTTTCCAAATAACAATCACAAATACACAATCACCGCCGAAGTAATCGATAATTCAAGACGAACTATTACCGGTAAAGGAACTGTATTAGTTTCTTATGAACCATTCAAAATTTACGCTTACACGGATCGGGGATACTATAATCCGAATCAAAAAATTAAAGTTAATTTCCAAACACGAAGAATCGACGGAAAAAAAATAAAAGGTAACGGTGAAGCAACTCTATACAAAATGACATACCAAAAACAAACCGGTAAAAATTCTTACGAGCCTGTTGAAACAAAAGTTTATTCTGAAAATATCACATTTAACGATGACGGTTCGGCAGAATTAAAACTTAATGCAGCCGAAGCAGGACAATATAAAATCTCATGTACACTGAACGGTCAAGAAGGCGGTTACGTATTTAATGTCTTTCCGAACTCGCATGAAATGAAAACCGCCGAAAATAAAACCATAAACAAATTATGGCAATTTAACACACTCGAATTGATACCAGATAAAGCAGAATACGAATTAGGTGAAAATGTAAATTTAAGAATAAATACCGCAAGAGAAAATTCATCCGTTTTCGTGTGTATCAGAGAAAAAAATAAAACAAATAAAATAATAAATTTGATCGAAATAAAAGGTAACACGGCAGAAATTAAAATTCCAGTTACATTACTTGATATGCCGAATTTTTTTGTCGAGGCAATTACAATTGCAAATGGACAAGTTATTCAAGAAGTAAAAGAAATTGTTGTACCGCCGCAGAAACAAATTTTAAATGTCGAAATACAACCAAACGCAGAAAATTATAAACCAAATGATAAAGCAAAAGCAAAATTGATCGTTACTGATATTAACGGTAAACCTATAACCGGACAAATTGCTGTTTCCGTTTACGATAAATCCGTTGAATACATTTCAGGCGGTTCAAATATAAGCGATATTAAAGAATTTTTCTGGAAATGGAAAAGATATCATAACAATTATTTAGAATCTAGTTTGCAGAATCAACTTACTATAGAAGTTACAAACGAATTTTTACGGCACTCGTTAAAAGATAACGATAATTCAGGAATAATTTATAACTCGGCATTAACGAGAAGAAATGCAGTAAAATCAAGTCCTGCCCCAATGCCCGAGCAAACAAGAGCATTAGCAATAGGAGGATTAGCAATAGGAGGATTAGGAGACGGTCTTGTTTATAATAAAGCTAAAGACAGCAATATCTCTGCTGAATTTGACGCAATAATACCGCAGTCTGATTCGGTTGAACAATCATTTATTGATCCGCTAATTAGAAAAAATTTCGCCGACACCGCATATTGGAACGGTATAATCGAAACAGATCAAAACGGAGTTGCGGAAATCGAATTTAATATGCCGGAATCTTTGACTACATGGAAAATAAACGTTTGGTCAATGGCACACGGCACACGTGTTGGTTCAGGTTCAACGCAAGTTATTACGCGAAAAGATTTGATTGTCCGGATGCAAACTCCGCGATTCTTAGTTGAGAAAGATCAAGTTCTGTTTACGGCGAATGTTCACAATTATTTGAAAACTGACAAAAACGTTTTAGTACAACTCGAATCAGACGGAGATTTGATCGCATTCGATAAAAATACAAGTTCAAAACAAATAAAAGTTACAGCAAACGGCGAAGCAAAAATCGATTGGCTTGTCGACGCAAAAAAAGCAGGCAGCTTAAAAATTAGAATGTTCGCTAAAACAGATGAAGAATCAGATGCAATTGAAAAAACAATTCCAATTTATGTACACGGAATTTTGAAACAAGAAGCATGGTCTGGTTATATCGCACCGGATAAAAACTCAAGCACAATTGAAATCAATGTCCCTTCAGAACGAAAACCGGAACAAACAAAATTAACGTTACGATATTCACCGACTCTAGCAATGTCGTTAATTGAATCGTTACCGTATCTTGCAGAATATCCTTACGGCTGTACAGAACAAACATTAAATCGTTTCCTTCCGACCGTGCTAGTTCAAAAAACGTTGATTGACATGAATATTGATCTAGCCAAGTTAGAAAAATCTCGTGCGAATTTGAATGCTCAAGAGTTAGGAGACAATCGTAAACCGCTAATAGCAACGAAATTTTCGTTACAAAAAAGGAATCCGGTTTATAGCATTAAAGAAGTACAAAAGATGGTTGACGAAGGTGTGAAAAAATTGACACAAATGCAAAATTCAGACGGCGGTTGGGGATGGTTCTCAAAAGATAGAAGCTATCCGCATTTGACAGCATTAGTTTTACACGGATTGATAATCGCAAGAAATAATGATGTCCCAATCGATAAGTCAATATTTGAACGCGGACAAAAATGCTTGCTGCAATACCAAAATGAAGAAGTGAAAAAAATACAAAATTATCAGCTGCCCGACGACAAAAAGAAAAATAAAAAAACAAAACAATACGCCGATTCAACAGACGCTTTCGTACTAATGGTAATCGGCGAAATCGAAACCGCTTTGAATAATCGTAACAATAAAACGTCATTTTATAAATCGTATCCGTCAGCGGGTCAAATGCGTGATTTTCTCTACCGAGATCGCGGAAAATTAACATTATACGGAGTTGCAATGGAAGGCATTTTCGAAACAAGTCTATTAGGCGAAATAGAACGAGCGAAAGAATGCCTGAAAATTTTAGAACAATATCTTGTCAACGATGATGAAAATCAAACGGCATATTTAAATCTACAAAAATATAACGGTTGGTATTGGTGGCATTGGGACGGCAGTGAGTTTGAAATTCAAGCATATTATTTGAAACTATTAATGCGTATAGATGCAAAAAATCCTATTGCTCCGCGGCTTGTAAAATATTTACTCAACAACAGACGAAATGCAACTTACTGGCATTCAACTCGTGATACTGCAATTTGTATAGAATCGTTTGTAGAATACCTGAATAAAACAGGTGAATCAAAACCGGATATCACAGTCGATATACTATTCGATAATAAACTCCAAAAAACTGTTACAATAAATTCAGACAATCTTTTTGAAATCGACAACACATTAACTCTAACCGACGATAAAATCACATCAGGCTTGCACAAAATAGAATTGAGAAAACACAATAATAGTACCAATACTTCACCTCTTTATTTCAATGCGTATTTAGAAAATTTTTCATTGGAAGATTCAATCAAATCCGCCGGATTGGAGTTAAAGATTAATCGCCGAATTTATCTACTTGAACAAGATAATTCCGCCAAAACAGAAACTATCGGCAGCCGCGGACAAATTGTTGAACAACACGTTAAAAAATACAATCGTGTAATTACAGACCAATTTAAAAGCGGAGACTTAATCGAAATAGAACTTTTAATTGATAGTAAAAACGATTACGAAAGTTTAATGATTACCGATTGGAAAAGCGCAGGCTTAGAACCAATAGAAGTAAAAAGCGGCTACAATGGAAATGAATTAGGCGCATACGTAGAATTTCGCGATGAACGAGTAGTTTTTTTCGTCTATCGTTTATTAAAAGGAAAATATTCTGTAACATATAAATTAAGAGCCGAACAACCGGGCAAATTCAGCGCATTACCAACAAAAATAGAAGCAATGTATGCACCAGAATTAAAAGCCAATTCAGACGAAAACAAAATTAAAATTCAAGACAAATAGAATGAAAACTTAAATAGACATTGATATCAATAAAACCTTAAGCCGCAAGTTATACATATTATATTTATATTTATGATTTTGCTGATACAATGTATTCATTATACGCATTAGGCAGGAAAGCGGCTCAAACCAAAAATTCAAGTAAGAGTAGTTTCGCAAGTCCCTATTTACTGCGTTTCAGATCGTGTATTTCAAATTAAATTTTTTTCACAACAAATATTAAATATTACTAAAATTCAATGAACGATAACAAAAAAAATAATCAAAATAATCAGCAGAATAATATCAATTATGGCGATAATATAAAATTATCACACAATAAGATTAATACATCAAATATAAAATCAAAAATCATAATTGATCCAGAAAAGTTACAAACTTGTATTCAAAAATTAACTCATCCGCACGATTTACTTTTCCGCTCGATATTTGTCGATTTGGATGTGTCCGGTAATTTCTTTGAGAATTATCTTGATCCTAACATAGTTCAAGTAATAGATTTCTCACAGCTGCAAAGTTGCCAGACAAATTATATCGATAATGACCTCCAAGAACGAATAGGAGACTTGCATTTTTTAGCAAAATGTAAATCTGAATCAGAAGAATCAGAATCGGACGAAGATCAATCTTTGCAGGTTACACTTATTTTTGAACATCAATCGACCCCCGATCCGATTATGAGTCTGCGTGTGCTTGAATTGATAGTACTCAGCTTTCGACAATTCATAAAAGAATATGAAACAAAACACGAAAAGAAATTTTCAACCTCGCAGACACGATTACCATATCCGTTAATTGTTATATTATATAACGGCAAAACACCGTGGAATTACAAAAACATAATCGACCTGATTGATATTCCATACGGATTTGATAAAAATATATTATACGTCAAAGTGCTTATAATTAATGTGTGTTCGCTAACAGATGAGCAACTCAAACGAGGCATGCCTATAGTAAAGGCATCCATGCAAGTATTTCGTTGCGAAATTGAAGGAACTTTGCCGGAGAACATTGAAAACATTTTCAAAACCATAGCCGAAGCACAAGACGATATTCGTGTAAAAGATTGGTTTGATAAAGTTCTACGATATGTCTTGGCTAATTGTCCAATACCAAAAGGAAAAGAACTCGAAACAATCGAAACAGTTTATTCAATAATCTCAAATGACCCAGAGGAGGTAAAAAAAATGACAGAAA
Source organism: Planctomycetaceae bacterium (assembly GCA_031278315.1). Lineage (GTDB taxonomy): Bacteria > Planctomycetota > Planctomycetia > Pirellulales > Thermoguttaceae > WRKP01. Next base: position 10,558 of record JAITKS010000044.1, read on the forward strand.
CAGC
>JAITKS010000145.1 GCA_031278315.1 Planctomycetaceae bacterium
CTATGGCGGAACATACGCTCATAAAGACATTGCATTTGAATTTGCGATGTGGACTTCCGCAACGGGAACGGCTCATAAAGTTGAATAAAATCGCCGTTCAGCAAATGAGCATACTGCACGAAGTAGAAAACAGCAAACTGCTCCACTGAAATATTGTGATGGAAAAATTTATGCTAACTTTGCGCCGGATAAAATCGAAAGAAAATGATTAAAAAAGACAGGAAACACAAGTATTACAAACAATAAAACAAGACGTTAAAATGGCAAAAATAAATGTAAAAAATACGGAAGTAACCGTAATTCAAGTAAACAGGGTTGATTATATCTCGTTGACTGATATAGCCAAATTCAAAACTGCCGACCCTAATGCTGTAATAGGAAACTGGATGCGCAATAGAAATACAATTGAGTATTTGGGGATATGGGAATGTTTGTATAATCCCAATTTTAAACCCCTCGAATTCGAGGGGTTTAAAAAAGAAGCCGGATTAAATGCTTTTACTCTGTCGCCGCAAAAATGGATTGAAACTACTGCGGCAATCGGTATGATTTCAAAGTCAGGGCGTTATGGCGGAACATACGCTCATAAGGATATTGCTTTCAAATTCGCAAGTTGGATTTCAATAGAATTTGAATTGTACATTGTCAAAGAATTTCAACGTCTAAAGGAAGCAGAGCAGAATGCGTTAGGCTGGTCGGCAAAGCGGGAGCTTGCCAAAATCAACTACCACATTCACACCGACGCCATCAAGCAAAATCTTATTCCGCCAGAGTTGACCTCGCAGCAAGTATCAATTATCTATGCCAGCGAAGCCGATGTGCTGAACATGGCACTCTTCGGCACGACAGCCGCAGCATGGCGCGAGGTAAACCCCACGCTGAAAGGTAATATCCGCGATTACGCTACTATCAACGAGTTGATTTGTCTATCGAACATGGAAAATCTTAACGCCGTACTCATCAACGAGGGACTTCCGCAACGGGAACGGCTCATAAAGTTGAATAAAATCGCCATTCAGCAAATGAGCATACTGCACGAAGTTGAAAATCGGAAGCTGCTCAAATAAAATTTTGTAACAAAAAAATAAATGTAAAAAAACGGATGTAACCGTAAGTCAGATTATTAATGAGGAACATACTCTGGAAAAAAATGTGATTAGAGTCAAGGGGGCGGAGTTTTTATTATTGATTAGCTGCGTAACTGTAATATGTTGTAATATATTTGTATTGGGGAGCAGATTAGAAGTTGCTCAGTTGAAATTATTTGAGCGGGTATCTGTAAAAAACAATTTTTAGTGATATATAGTTGTTTATTCTATTTAGAGTATCTTGTCATAGTGAAGTTACTAAAGTATATTCACTGATTATTTTTTTCCTTTCCTTCCTATTTCAATCTGATAATTGTTGTTTGAAACGGCGGTTTTACAGACAGCAGATTCCAGATAACATTAAATTGTTTTATGTTTAATGCAGTTTGTCCTTTTTGTTTTCAGCGTTATACGCTTGATGATTCTTATATTGGTAAGACGGCATGTTGTCGGCAATGTAAGCGTTTGTTCAAGTTAGATGAAGATGATACTGCTACGAATTTAGGACCTCTTATAATTTCTGAGGGTAATGAAAATGAGCATTCGGAATTGGATATTAAGCGGTCTTCATCTAAAATAATTTCTGTTGATTCTGTTGTTGCGGTTACCAAGCAGCAGGTTGCCAATCCGAAGATAGAAAAGCGATTTACGCCTGAATCGGGAATGTGGAATATTGGAGATGTTGTACTTGGTACTTATGAAGTGATTCCGATTTCAAGAAATGAGCCTTTTTCTGAAGGCGGCGGCGGAATTGTGCATCGTATTTATCATCGCGAGTGGGATATGGAACTTGCGGTAAAGAGTCCTAAACCGCATGTATTTCAAACTGAATCAGGCAAGTTAAATTATGAAAATGAGGCTCAAACTTGGATAGAATTAGGGTTACATCCGAATATTGTTACATGTTATCTCGTGCGGAGAATTTCAGATATTCCGCGATTATTTGCAGAGTTTGTAAAAGACGGAAGTTTGAAACAATGGATTCTAGACGGACGGCTTTACAAAGATGGAAAGAATGCAGCTTTGTTACGTATTTTAAATATTGCGATTCAGTCTGCGTGGGGACTTGAACATGCTCATTCGCAAAAGTTATTACATTTGGATGTCAAGCCGGCGAATATTATGATGTCTGGTCAGATTGCCAAAGTTACTGATTTTGGTCTTGCGCAAGCTGTATCTGAAATTGCGATTTTATCGTCGCCGGATGCAAAATCGAATTCGCAATTGAATTCTAATTCCAGTTCTAATTCTAATTCTAATTCTAATTCCAGTTCTAATTCTAATTCTAATTCCAGTTCTAATTCTAATTCTAGTTCTAATTCTGAATTGAATTTTGAATCGAAAAGGCAACTTCCGATTGCAGCTTATGGGATGACGCCGGGTTTTTGTTCACCTGAGCAATATATTTCATTTAAGAAAACTCAGAATCATGAGTTTGATGATTTGCCGAAAATTACGTTACAATCTGACATTTGGTCGTGGGGAATAAGTTTATTGGCGATGTTTCATGGGCGGGCGCCGTGTAAGAAGGGCGGTCAAACGGCGAGAAAAGTGTTGGAGATATTCTTACGTGATTCGATTGAATCGGAGCGGCCGGAGATGCCTAGTAAGGTTGCGGAATTATTATCGTATTGTTTTGAGGAAGAGATTTCGAAGCGGCCGAGTTCGATGGGTGAAGTTGCGGAGCGGTTGACGAAAATATATCGTGAATTATCGGGTGATATTTTCCCGCGGGCTAAGCCTATAAGTGTGACGTGGACGCCGGAAACTATAAACAATCGTGCCGCTTCGATGTTAGACTTAGGCAAACCGATGGAAGCGAAGCAGTTACTTGATCAGGCGGCGGCTTTGCAGCCTTGGCATCCGGAAGTTACATACAATCAGACAATGTTAGCGTGGCGTGCCGCAGAAATAACTGATTTACAAGCGATTGAGCGTTTAGAATCGTTAGTAAAGGCGAGGAATCAAGACGCAAATGCAATTTATGCGTTAGCTCTTGCACAGCGCGAGCGGGGAAATTTGAAAACTGCAATAGAAGAAATAAGTAAGGCGATTGAAATTGAGTTACGTGAAGAATACCGCAGGGCGTTTACAGCTACTGAAAAAGTTTTGAATCGGACGGCAAGATGTGTTGAGCGAATTCAGATTACGCCGAATTTTGAAAATAGAATTTGTGTTGACAGTAGGGGTGAGTTCATTTTAATTGAAAACTTGGCAGCTGATTCTAGGGGCAGCGGCGGGAATAATGATAATAATGTTTATAAGAATAGAACTTTTCAAATTATCAAGTCTTCGACTGGTCAAGTCTGGCGGAAATTTACGCCGCCGCAATCGGAGCAGGATGTAAATCGAATTGCTTTGAGTGATGATTTGTTATGGGAGTTAGTTAAAGATACGGGTAGTCAAGATGGTAAAACACGAATTGTGTTGAGGCGGATTGGAACAACGGCAAGTGAGGCGAAATTTCAATTTATAGAGTGGTCGAAAAATATATCTTTAGCCTCGTCGGACAATGTTGTTTCGGGCAAAATTTACAGCGGCAGAGTGAATGTTGATCGTGTGATCGTTTATAGAAATATTGACAATGTTGAGATTGGTGTTTTGATTGGACATGAGGGCATAATAACGACTTTAGTATTTAGTGAAAACGGCAAGTTTGTGTTTACAGGCGGTTCGGATCGAACATTAAGGTTGTGGCAATTACCGATGATGCGGTGTTTACGCACGTTTTCGGCGATTAGCGGTGTGGTGTCTGCGGTTTATTTGGACAGGAGCGGCGAGTTTGCTTTATCGTTGGTTGCGGGCGGGTCGATTCGGATTTGGGACATTTCTATTTTATGTTCAGAAAATGCGTTTCATGCGCCTTTACTTTTATCGCATGTAACTAGTTCGGAAGAAGCGGGGCGGCGGCAATCGGAGATGAACAAATATTGCAATGAGATTAGGGAATCGGTTCAGAATAGGGATTATGCATCGGCGATTTCTGTTATTGAGAGTGCTGAAATATTAGCGGGATGGGAAACGGAGAGAATGAAATTGGAAGCGGAGGGTATTTGGGAAAATATTGCGAAACATTCGCAGAGAAAATCGTTATCGGGTGCTATTTGTTCGTCGATATTTAAGGGGCATTTAGACACTATTTCGACTGTAGTGATTTCGGCGGACGGCAATATTGTAGCTTCGGCAGGCAAGGATTTAGTTATTAGAATTTGGAATATTCGTGAGCAGCGGTGTATGTATGAGTTAGCGGGGCATCGTGATTGGGTACGAAGTGTTTGTATGACGCGGGAAGGGCGTTTTGTCGTGTCGGGAAGTTGGGATGGAACGGCGAGAGTGTGGAATATTACTTCCGGCAAGTGTGTGAGGATAACGGATGAAAAAATAAAGTCGATTACGAAGACTGCTATAAATCCGCAGGGACGACTTGTAGCAATTGCGACTGCTCATGGGCGTATAATTTTGTGGGATATTTTGACGAGTAATGTTAAGGGATATTTTATTGCGGGCAATGGCAGTATTAATTCGATAAAGTTTAGTTGTGATGGTGAGTATTTAGTTACGGGGTGTGAGGATGGCAATGTTTCGTTGTGGAAGTTGGGGGTTGATGTACCGAAGCGTGTGATGAATTTTCACAAATCGCCGGTTACGGACGCTGCTATTTCGGCGGATTTGAGTCGAATAATTTCGGCAGACCGTGACGGATGTGTAATTATTTGTGATCTAGTTAATGGTATTCAGGAGAGGGTTGTGCGGGGGCATTTAAGTGAGATAACTGGACTAGCTTTTTTGCCGGACGGACGATTTTTCATTTCGAGTTCGAGGGATGCGAAGGTAAGAATAGGTGCTATTTATGGGGATGATAATGCAGCAGAGGAGGTTGAACATTTAACGCCGGTTTTTTCGATGTCTATTGACATTTGCGGGAGTCGTTTTGTTACAGGCAGTGATGATGCAGTGGTGAGGGTATGGAGTTTGTATTGGAATTATGAATTTCCGGGATGGTCGGATGTAACGCCGGAAGCAGAAAAGATGATAAAGATTTTTTTATCGTTATACAAAAATTCAATAAAATCGAGGGGGCAGGAAAAGTCTGTTCAAGTAAGTGCTGTTATTGTAAAACGTATAATGTCAGACATGGAATATCATGGTTTTGGTTTTATTAATCCGTTGAAATTGAGGGAGAAAATTATACAGTTATATCTTGAAAATTCGTTTTTTATTTTTTGACGAGCAAAATTTTAGAGGTTTCAAGTTTATTTTTGTCAACTTTATTTTTTTCGGGAATGCGGTCGTCTCGACTGCATCTTTAGTTTTGTTTTTTTGACAGGATTACAAGATTGACAGGATTGACAGGATTTTTAAATAATAAATTAAAAGAATCAAAACTTGAAACCATCAATTAGTTGTAAGTGATTTGAACTTTAGAATCCGTACTAATCTCCGCATGCGAACTAACCACTATACACTAACCACTATCCTGTTTATCTTGTCAAAAAAACGAAAACAGAAGTTTCGTAATATACTCATTGTACTTTAAAATTCGGTATTATTTTTTGTAACGAAAAAGGTGACCGTTCACGCATAAAACGAATACCGAAATTTAAAGTGTGAAAAGTATATTCTGTAGTGTCCTTTCTTTTCTTATTATTTCCAATTTTTTATTAACGACTGAGAACACAGAACAATTCTTGATGTATTTTAAACTGTTCTCATTTAATTTTTTGGTTTAAGTGTCTTCTTTTATCAAATTTTCATCCCAGACTATACCGCTTGCCGGATCAATTACTATTCCATTTGTCATGTTACAAAGTACATTTAGAATTGCGATTAATGTGTTAGGATCAATTCTTTCATTTTCGATGTCGTCATTATCGTCATTATCGTCGTTATTGTTGATTTCTAATCGTTCTTTACCTAGTAAACATTTTTTGTACGAGGTTGGATCAAAATGAAATTTCGGACGATTTGTAACTTTGTTTCCGTTTGAATTTTCATTTGAATAATTCTGTTTTATTTTTTTCAGATTCGAGCTTGTCGCTTTCTCGACTATACGATCCAGAGGCGAAGCGAATTGTAATTCAGGTTTCTTGGTTACTTTAAAAATTGCCGTTCCAGCAACTTGTTCAAAATGTAACACGCTATAACGTGCTGCCATTTTTTTCGCTTTATGTAACAATTCACGTTCTTTCTGCGGACAATCTTTGCTTATCGTTTTAAATAGAGCTTCGTTTTCAAGAAGTACATTTTCACCTTCAGAATATACTATTTCAATCGCCGCATGATCTTCATAAGATGCGATTGTGAGTGATTCCATTGTGTTATCTTTATTGATTTTTTTGTCTAGTACAGAAAAACATCCTACGTGTGAATTAAAAATTTTCCGTATCATAGCAAATTGCGGACGCATTTCAGGTTCAAACAACACAAAATACGTTTCACGCCACGCATATCTTTCGTCATCGAATAGAGTCATTGAAATCTCCAGATGAAAAATTGTTCAATCTGTTTGCACTAGAATTTTGGCAGTATCAATGTGATTTCAGTAAAACGTTATTGAAATTCTATGCGTAACGTATTATGAATTTTGGCAGTGTAATTGCTATTCATTAAAAAACTTGTATTCCGATAGACAAGCAGCAGCCCGAACCGAAAATTAAAGTAATGACATCTTAATATCGAATCTTATTTTGGATCGGTATAAATTTTATGTCTCAATAATTACGTTTTGAGCTGCTGCTGAAATCTTAAATTAGGAACGATATAATTTTTAATCTGGAGTCCATAGTTTTGATTTTGGTTGATCGTTTGAAGGCGATGTATTATCAATGTTATTGTCGGGTGTCCAGAGTTTATTTTCTTTTTTTTGTGTGTTTGATTTTGCAGCAGCAATGTTTCTTTCGTAGTCTTCGGCTCGGATTAATCCGAGTTGTGATAATAATGAGTAGAAGTCTCTCATTATTTTTTCATTTGATCCGTATTTAGTTACGATATGTTTTATTGCGTCTTCGATATGGTGTATTTGATTTAGAAACAATCGGATAGGAATTTCGTGCATGTACCACATAGCGTCGGGATAGCGGTTTAATACCGATTCATTTTTTGCTTTATCGATTAGTTTAAGAGCTTCTTCGAGTTCGTTTTGTGTACGTCTATGAGCTATCAATATGTCGTATGCCTTTACGCGAGTTTGCGGAGCTACTGCGCTTATTGGCCGGATTAATATTTCTGTTGCAAATTTAGCACCGGTTTGTGATTCTTTATATTTATACACAATGCGAAGAAGTGTTTCGAGTAATTCGTTGGTCAAATTTTTAACATCTATTCGATACCATTGCCAGAGAGGAATTTTATCTAAAAATTCTAATTGTTTTTCGATATCTGTTTCTTGTAATTTAATTGTTTCTATTAAGGGGCAATCTAATGTTTTTCGGAGTGTATTCATGACTTCCATTGTTGATGTTTCGTCTAATAAATTTATTAAATTCTGTTCTATTAGATTTAACAATCCGATTATTCTGATTTTATAAACGGATTCTTTTGCGGCTTCGGCGATTGTTTTAAATCCGAATAATTCCATAGGTGTTTTAATAAAATTTGAGATGAATTCAGTTTTATAGTATTTTTCGTATAGTTGAACTTGGAAACCGGTAGGATACTCATGATTGGGCGGGAGATGGAACCGCGGCGAAATTAAGTTGATATATTTGATTTGATGTTGTATCGTTTGAGTTTTAGCCAAGTCGGTTATTAGCAGGTTGCCGAGAATTTTTTTCAATGACGCTTCGGTAGTTTTTTGTTTATCTTGTGACAAATCCGTGATTACGACTCTTGCGTCTTGATCTGTTTCTTTACCGAACAGCAAACAAGTTGCAATATGTAAAGGAATGTTATCAAGAGTTAATGGAACATTCGACGGCGGAATTGGACGATCAAGAATGATAAAAATACCTTTAGGCGGTACTTGATTGCGTTTTGTAAATGAATCGGGGGCGTCTCGGACGGCAGTAGCATACGGTGTAGAGCTTAATTTTTCTAATGCGGAATTGGCGTTGGTGATTTTGTATTCGGCAAAAATTATAGGCATAGGTTCGTCAACTAGGGCGGGATTGAATGACAAACGCAAAGTTTCTATTTCGCCTGCTTCTTCGATAGATAATTGCGGGCTGGAGGTCAATGCTTTGAGAGAATCGCAGATACCGTCTATATCAAAAATCCAGAAATGAAGAGCAGCAATATTTTTTTGTATAAATGACCAATGTTCCGAATATTTTAATAGTGATTGCAGTACGGTGATTGCTTCGTTCCATCGTAATTGTGAGATTAAAGTTTTTACAAGTTCGAATTCATCTTTAGCGGGAAAGTCATCAGGACAGTTGTCGTTGAAATGAAAAGTACGGAATTTTAATGGTACTGCAGCGTATGACATTGTATCGTAAGCTATTTGTTGGGCTTGTTCGTTATATGCCTCAAATTGTTTAAGAAAATAAACAAGACCTGCTACAGGACCAGTTGCTCCGTGCATGAGAAGATAATAAGGGAGTTCTGCTATTATTTCGATAAGAGATGCAGGGATTTCATCGTTGGAACTTTCACAATAGTTGACAAGGAGTGTCATTGCATTGTTTACGTCGCCGTATATTGTGTTTGAAATTGCATATTCACCGATTACGACTGGGTTAGTCGGATTTTCTTTGAATATAGAACTCGACAATTCAATTGAGAGTTTTATATCACCCATAAGGCGGAAAATACGTATTTTTAATGCAATTATTTCGAGATTATTAGGAAATTTACGTTGTGCTTCTTCGACCCGTATGAGAGCAGCGTTGTTTTTTCGATCTTTTCTTAATTCTTTTATTAATTCTTTTATCTCATTGATCTCTTCAATTAATGGTGAGTTCGGTTGTGTATTGGGTTGAGTATTTGTTTCGGGTTGTTTGGTATTATTTGACATTAGTTTTTAAAGTGATGTTAATAATTTTTTGAAATTTTCGTACTTGAATAACCTGAACCTGTATCAAGATATTAAATTTTTCTTACTTGAATTTTGGTTTGAGTTGCTTTTGCTTATTTATTGGAAGCGGGCTTATTAGTGAATATGAATATATCTTTATGTTGTTGGAATCTGCTGTCGAAATTCTAGTATAAAGAGATATTAGTTTGGATTAACAATTCACTAATAAATTAGTACGTTTGGAAATTGATTAAGGTAACGAGTGTTTGTTGTTTTTGGATTTTCAAATATTTTCTTTTGAGTTTTTGTTTTAATGTTATCTTGCTTAACTATAATCAGATTATTTAATATAGAAGCAGATTTTAATGAAACGTTTTTGATTCGCTGAAAATTAGCTGAAAAATTAGCCGAAAATTCGTTTTTTGCGAATCGAATATATTCAAAAGATTGATAAGATGTCTATCCTTTTATCAACATTGAAGGCTGCGAAGTATAGCACAAGTAATCTAACAGGGAATAGGGGGGACAGTCTGATAGAAAAAAATTATTTGTTAGAAACAGGAAATTTGTAATATATCAGTGGAATAATTTTTTTTCATTTTTTTGATTGTTTACGAATTTTAAATTATCAATCACATATCTGTTAAGTCTCTAGCGGGACTTCTTGATATTTAGCTCTTGTTTGTGTATTTCGTGTTTACAAATTACAAAATCATCTTTCTCTGTGTTCTCTGTGTCCTCTGTGGTTAATAAAAAAAAATTAGATTGAAAATAAGGTTAGTGTTTGAATTAGTTTATTCCGTAACGTAGAAACACAAGGCATTGTGTCTTTACATATCAGATTTTATTTTTTGCAACGAAAATGGCGGACGTTCTCGCATAAAAATAAACCAGCTCTGAAAGGGCGGCAGTAAATAAAGTCACGATTATTAACAACAATAATTGTTCTTTTTCACTTGTCAAATCCATAAGCGAACTATAACAATAAAAAAAGAAAAAAGACCAATTTAAAATTAAAAACATGAACGTTCACAAAATAAAAAATTCCGTGAACTGTTACAACTATTGATTATTTCAGCAAGAACATAATAATTGTTGAAAATTGGTTTAATGTTATTTTTCCCAAAAAGAAAAAAATACTTAACTTGAAGGAAAACTTGACAGAATTAAAAAATAAAAATTGGAT
>JAITKS010000207.1 GCA_031278315.1 Planctomycetaceae bacterium
AATTTCGATACTCCAGTAAGAAAAATAAATTTCAAATGCTCATCTGTACTTTTCATTATCTGATAAAAATCGTGTACCGCTGTCCGAATCGTAGTCAAATGTGAATCAAAAAGATGAGAAGTAACCGGTTTATCGTACTCGTCAATAAGAACAACAACAGGTTTGCCGGTTACATTGTGTAATGATTTTATCAACTCAACAAAACAGTCGGGCGCAAATTCAGCCGATAAAGTAATTCCATAATCTTGAGCAATATTTTTCAGATGAAATATCAGACTGCTTTCCATTCGTTCTGGAGTGGAATGGTCTATTCCCGCCCAATCTATTTTGATGACTGGAAATTGTTGCGACCAATCCCATTTGTCGTAAATATAAAGTCCCTCAAATAAATTTTTACGTCCTTTGAATATCGCTTCCAATGTACTCACCAATAACGATTTACCAAACCGTCGCGGACGTGAAAGAAAATAAATTCTTCCTTCCGAAATCATTCGGTGGACAATTTCAGTTTTGTCAACATAGATACAGTCGTATGTACGTAAATTTTCAAACGACTGTGTGCCTATCGGTAACTTTTTCATAACTTAATTTTTTTGTTTTTTTGTTACGATAAATAAATTGAAATGTCAGAGACACGCGGTGTTGTGTATCTATTGAATCATTACAAAATTGAATCATTACGAAATTTTTGTCCAGTCTAACGGAGATTGCCAGATTGATTTTAATTCGTCAACTCGCACTGTAAATAAATCGCCAAAGCTAATTTGACCTTCCTTAATTACATAGCCAATCCTCTTAATTACTTGACCCGCAAAAATTGACTCAAATCTTTGAACATTACTCACATCAACCTCTGCAATAAATCTACTGTTCGATTCACTAAATAATATAAATTCATCGAAATCTCCCTCTAATATTGCACCAAGATTGCCTCCAAAACACATCTCTGAAATCGCAACAGCTAATCCCCCTTCACTTAAATCATGTAAACTCAAAATCAAACTCCCATTAATCGCAACATTTATCGTTTCATAAATTTTCTTCGCAACAACTGTATCCAACGACGGAACTATACCGCCGGTAATTCCTCGTAACATCGCAAAATGAGAACCGCCAAGCTCATTTTTTGTTTCACCAATCTGATATAATACACTGCCGCTTCGTTTTAAGTCCATCGTTACACATTTAGAAATATCGTCAATTTGCCCCATCGCCGAAATAAGTAAAGTCGGCGGAATCGAAATCGAATCTTTGCCCAATTCACGAAATTCGTTGTTCAAACTATCCTTGCCGCTTATAAACGGAATCTCAAAATCTACAGATATTTCATAACACGCAATCGCTGCCTCAACTAAACTGCCCAAAGTTTCAGCTCGCTCTGTATTCCCCCAACAGAAGTTGTCTAAAATCGCAATTGTCCGCAATTCGGCACCAACAGCTACAGCATTACGAATCGCTTCATCTATTCCCGACGCTGCCATTCTATAAATATCAATGTCCCCATAATACGGATTCATTCCACATGAAATCACTAGCCCGCGATTCGATCCAAGAATCGGCCGAATCACCGACGCATCACTTGGCGCATCATTGTTCGCCCCAACAAGCGGCTTGATTACACTGCCCCCCTGAACTTCATGATCATATTGACGAATTATCCAATGCTTACTCGAAACATTAAACGAACCTAAAATTCGTTTTAAGTCATTCAAATACGAATTATTATTTATCGTTACAAAATTAGATGAATCCTTGCCGGCATATTCTGAATTAACATAACTCGGCTGTCTGTAAATCGCTTCACGAATAATCGGCGGACGACCTTTGTGTAAAAATTCCATGTCAATATCAGCAACTAATTCACCATGAAATTTCAATGTCAATCGGCCTGTCGATACAAACTTCCCCAATACCGTTGCCTCAACATTTTCCGATTCACAAAGAGTATTGAACTCATTCCACTTTTCAGGAGAAACCGCAAAAATCATTCGTTCCTGCGCTTCAGAAATCCAAATTTCGGAATAACTCAAGCCTTCATATTTCAACGGTGCATTCGATAACTCGACCTCAACTCCAATATTCTCGCCCATCTCTCCGACAGCACTTGAAAATCCGCCTGCTCCGCAATCTGTAACAGCGTTGTATAAATTAAGATCACGCGCTGTCAACATTACATCGAGTACCATTTTTTCAGTTATTGCATTACCAATTTGCACGGCACCGCCTGAAATTGAATCGCTTTCACTTGTCAACTCTGCACTGCTGAAAGTTGCGCCGTGTATGCCGTCTCGACCGGTTCTGCCTCCTATTACGACAATTAAATCGCCCTCTTGCACTGACTTGAACGATTTCGTCTTTGGTAAAATTCCAACATTGCCGCAAAAAACAAGCGGATTTCCAAGATAACGTTTGTCGAAATAAACCGCACCATTTACAGTCGGAATCCCCATTCGATTTCCATAATCACGTACACCAGCAACAACACCTTTCATTATTCGCCGCGGATGTAAAACTCCCGCCGGAATTTCTTCAGACTGAATATCAGGCGGAGCAAAACAAAAAACATCTGTACTTGCAATCGGTTTTGCACCCAAACCTGTTCCCATCGGATCACGAATTACGCCGCCAAGTCCAGTATTCGCACCGCCGTAAGGCTCTATCGCAGAAGGATGATTATGAGTCTCAACTTTGAAACAAACATTGTATTCGTCGTCAAAAGCAACGATTCCGGCATTGTCTGAAAAAACACTAATACACCGTTTGGCAGCATTAGGATTTTCCATGATAATTTTTTGCGTTGCAGCAAATATTGTTTCTTTGAGCATATTGTCGAATATTCGTAACGATAATGTTCCATCTGCATTATGACGTGTATAACGAATTCGCCCCGCAAGAGTTTTATGAGAACAATGTTCACTCCAAGTTTGAGCTATTGTTTCGAGTTCAATATCCGTAGGATTGCGGTTTAATTTCTCGAAAGCTGATTTTATCGTTTGCATCTCTACAAGCGAAAGATAAAGCTGCATATTCTTGCTGACTTGAACGAGTTCTTTATCGTCCATGTTTCGAATAGGAATTGTAATCAGATTAAATTTGTATTGCGAACCGCATTGCAGATGATCAAAATATAACTCGCCGAAAACAACTTGTTCGACGGCATCATTGGCTAGTAATTTCGTTACTAGCGATTTTATCTCGGCAGCGTTAAGTTTGCTGATCAAATATTTCTTAAAAGTGCGAACAGCAAGCGGAATTATTCCCCAGTCACTCATAACCTGTTTAACGTTTTCCGCAACAGAATCTGTAACGCCCGCTTTAGGCAAAACGTAGATAATATTGGAACTACAACTATCACTTTGATTTTGACTTTGACTTTGACCTTGTATTCTACGTATATTTATTTTTTCAACAATTGTGTCAGCAAGTAATTTTTCAGAAAGAGTTTTAATTTGACTTACATCAAAATCACCTTCGATCAAATATCCATAAGAGGTATTGATCTTCAACTCGTTTGTAAAACCGAGATCAATTGCATCACGAATTATTTCGACACCGCGAACATCCGGTTGATTATCAGCCGGAATAATATTTATTTCCCAAAGCATAAAAAATGTTGTTTGATTAGTTTGTTTAGTTTGATTGTTTAGTTTGATTGTTTAGTTTGATTGTTTAGTTTGATTTGTTTAGTTTGATTTGTTTAGTTTGATTTGATTAGTTTGATTTGATTAGTTTGATTTGATTAGTTTGTTATGAAATTTCTAAAAACTTTATGTAAAAAATTATTTTTAGAAATTCCCGTTAGTTTATATATAGTTGAAATGTTGTTAAATTTGCTGCTAATTTTTTATTCCCATATTGAAATGAAAGACAGCTGAGCGTCTGCCGTTTAAGTTGTTGTATAGTTGAACAGCTTCTCTCAATTGAAGTATTCTGAAATCTATTCCTCGTCTATACAGATATTCTCTACACTTATCAGATAAAATTGTTTTTTCTGCTGTTGGAGTTGCTAAAATGAGCATATCAGTTCCGCCTTGTACAACGGTTTCTATATCTTTAAATCTGAAACCGTTTGGGTCTTTTTTTGGAACTTTTGTTCTCGCATGAATTGTTCCGTCTGATAAAATTAGAATATCCGACATATATGCGACATCATCGATATGAATTACGTCATCTGCCAACATCAAGATATGCGGATATTTCGGCACAGACTCACAAAGTTGATCAAACGTAATAGTTTCTTTACCTCTTACTAGAGCGACGGCACCTAGAACTACTGCGCTGTCTCCTAACGACGAAACCAGAATCCGTCGTGAGCTTGGTGCGGCTGATAATTTGTCAGAAGCAGTAACTGATTCTATTACCGGCATCATGTATTTTTGACACGCTTCAATTACTCCGCCTCCGAGCATGATAACATCGGGATCAAGTAAATGCCGCACTGTCAAACAGGCGTAACCGATTACTGTTGATACATAGTTTATAATCACGGTAACTACTTCGTCGCCGCTTTTCAATGCTTTTGCAATTGAACCGCTTTTTATTATATCAAGTTTGCCTCCGTTATGATCAGCAATCGATGATTTCGCACCGCACGTTATTGCTTCACGAATATATCGTTCAATTGCCGATCTGCTTGCAATAGATTCAAAACAACCATAGTTTCCGCATCCGCATTGAACCAATCCAAACGAATTATCCGCCAATTGTTTTGCCGATTTCACCTTGCCTACTTTTATTACCCGCTTGACAATTTCAACTTGACGGACTCTTTTCCGTCCTGCTTTTTTCAGCCGCAATTGACTACGCCAACTCTCACACGGAATTTGCAAAATAATATGACCGATTTCACCGGCAACTTGACCTGCACCCAAAACTAAACGATGCTCACGTACAATTCCGGCACCTATACCTGTTCCGACAAAAATTCCAACAGCCGTATCTGCCTGACGTCCGCTGCCGAGCCAACATTCACCAAGCGTGCCAAGATTACAGTCATTACCAATTTCAACACGAATACCGCCTAAACGTTCCCGCATCTCGTTTCCAAGCTCAACACCGGATAAATTCATGTTAGGTGTGACAACTATATATCCCGTGTCTGAACATACCACTCCGGGTACGGCTATACCAACTCCGCTCAAATTTTCAATTGACTGATTTTGAAGCATCAAAAGTTCGTGAATTGATTCTTCTATCACTTCAATTGTTTGGTCTGAATGACAATTTCGCGGCGTACTGCGCCGATTGCTCGCCAATACAGAACCCGTGTCTGTTATCAAAGACGCCTGTATTTTCGTCCCGCCGACATCTACTCCGATATACAAATTCTTAATTGAATCTTTCATATAACCTCTTATCTAAAAACTCTTACTTTTATTTACTTCGTCATTACACACACAGATAATTCTGGATTCCTCTGGATACTTCATATAAACAATTTTTTACCAAAAAGAGAACAATAGGAGAACAATTAGAACAATGTGAAATCAACATAAATTTGAAATTACGTAATATTTCAGCAGAATATTTGTAACGAATTATTTTTTAATATTCCCGCCTCACTTTTTGATAAACGAATTTAAGGTGAAAATAAGATTGTTAAGATTATTGACACTCCAAAGACACCTTATACGCATCGTACTATGAATTTCGGTGATATAAATGCTATTCATTAAAAAGCTTGATTTCCGTTTAGGTAAACAAACAGCTCGAACCGAAAATTCAAGTGAGAGCAGCTTAAAATATGTACAGTTAATTCTGACAACACCGACTACACGATTGTACAGAAACAGAAATTATTTACAACTCATACAAAATAGTAATATATTCAGTGGAATTTTTTTAATTAAATTACAATTGCGGCGGGTAAAATTTTTTAAACACAAAAAACACGAAATTTGTCTAAAAAAAATTTCGTGTTTTTTCGAGTGTTTCATGTTAAAAAAATTAAAACAAAAATGTCCAAATAGACAGTTACGAAAAAAAATTCAACTGATATATTACAAATTTCCGTGAACGGTTACAATAAATAAATAAATCGAAACGTAGAGATACAATGCTTTGTGTCTCTTTGCAGATGTCAAGCAATATTGACAACAAGATAATATTCCAGTGGAATATTTTTTGTAATATTAAGTGAAATTTTTCAAAGGTTTCAAATTCATTTTTAACTAAACTTATTTTTCGTAATATGTCCGTGAGTAACTTCTAAAAACTAATATTAGGAGGAACGCAGGCGTCATGTCTGCATTGGTTTTTCACACAACAACTAAAGATACAGTCGAGACGGCCGCGTTCACGGAACAATAAATATTCTGCTGAAATATTACCAATTTTTTTTATTTTTTAACAATCTAATTAACAATCTAATTATTGTGCGATTGGCTTTTTGTATTACTGAGTTGAATGTCGGCGGAGCAGAACGCATTATGTGCGAGCTTGCGATTCGTCTTTGTGCTAGAGGTCATTCGGTTGTTGTTTATTCGCTTCAATCTTGTCCTGTTGGCGTATCTTGTGTTTCTTATCTTGAATCGGCGGGTATTCCTGTCAAGTTTCTTGATATTAGAAATGTTTTTTCTTCGATCAGCGGTTTGAACAGATTGCGGAAATTGCTGAAAGAACAATCGCCGGATATTTTCATTTCGTTTCTGTTTCATGCTAATGTAATCGGACGAATTGCAGCGTATTTAGCAGGAATAAAACATATTGTGTCTTGTATTCGAGTTGCGGAACGTTCCGCTCGTTGGCATCTATTTTTAGACCGTTGGACAA
Source organism: Planctomycetaceae bacterium (assembly GCA_031278315.1). Lineage (GTDB taxonomy): Bacteria > Planctomycetota > Planctomycetia > Pirellulales > Thermoguttaceae > WRKP01. Next base: position 6,772 of record JAITKS010000207.1, read on the forward strand.
GTAAAATAACTGAAAAATATATTTGCGTGAGTAATTCTGTCGCAGAGTTTTCGAAAACTATCGGAGGTTTACCCGAAAATAAAATATTTGTTATTTGCAATGGTGTTATTATTCCGCCGCTCGTGCAGTCTGATATTTCGTCTGATGAATTTGAAAATAAAACTTTTGAAAATAAAATTCTTGAAAACAAAATTTTTGAAAACAAAACTAATAACAAAACTAATAACAAAATTATTTTTGTCGGACGTCTTGATTATCAAAAAGGTGTTGATTGGTTTATTCAAACAGTTCCTTCGTGGTTAAATGAACTCAAAAATTGGGAGTTAATAATTGTCGGCGACGGCAATTTACGGAATGAATTGAAAAACCAAATCGACAATTTCTCAATCGGCAATTCTGTAAAAGAGCGTATTAAAATAATGGGTTGGCGTGAAGATGCAATCGATTTAATTGCGGAATCGAAAATTCTTTTGCTAACGTCGCGATGGGAAGGGATGCCGAATGTTTTGTTGCAAGCGATGAGCTATGCCAAACCTGTTGTCGCAACTAATGTCGAGGGAGTCGCCGAGTTACTTGGCGATTACGGTGAACAACAAATGTGTACTTTCGGAGACACTCAATTATTCGCAAAAAAAATATTGAATATTGCACAAAATAATGAACTCGCACAAAAGCTAGGTCTGGAAAATAGAAAAAGAGTTATTGAAAATTTTTCAATCGATAAAATGGTACAACAATATGAACAACTTTTACTCGCTATAAATTCGTGATATAATTTTCGCCCCAATTAGACAAATAGTAATATATCAGTTGAAATTTTTCGTAACGGTCTATTTTGATATTTTTGTTTTAAATTTTTTTTACACGAAACACACGAATACACACGAAAAAATTTTAAAACGATTATTCCGCTGAAATATTACGGCAATACAAATTTAAATTCAAATTTAATTTCAAACAAATATGCCGTCCTTTGATATATTAAATCACATTTAACCCTAAAATAATTTTATGACCCAACAGCTTAAACTTCAGCAAAAAGCTAAAGAGCTTCTTACAAACAAAACCGTTGACGTAGTGATCGGTTATGGTTTATCGTCCGATCAACCGTGTCTGATTTTAGTAACGGATCCGGCTGATACGGAACAATTGATTTGGAATGATCGATGTAACCAAAACTTGGTAACATATCTAACACGGAAAGAAGTACGAGCTTTAGGCAAGGCTGCGATTGTTGCTAAAGGTTGCGATGTAAAATCGTTAGTCGTTCTGGAATTAGAAAATCAAATTGATCGTAATTCAATGGTCGTGATCGGCATGGAATGTTACGGAGTTCAAGTTCTTGAACCAACGGCAATGAATTTAACACCGAGTTCAACATCGAGTTCAACATCAAGTTCATCGCCGAGTTCAACATCGAGTTCATTACGTATGGCGGCGAAATGTTTATCGTGTGAAGTCAACAAGCCGTTAAATTGCGATGAAGTGATAGAATGTGAAACAATTCCAGCGAATCAATCTGCCGATACGACAAAAAAATACGATAGACTTAACAAATTAATGGCAATGAATACTGATGAAAGATTGAATTATTGGAAAGAAGAGTTCTCACGATGTATTAAATGTTATGCTTGTCGTCAGAGTTGTCCTTTATGTTATTGTAATGTTTGTGTTGTTGACAAGAATCGACCGGTGAGAATAGATACTTCGGCAACGTTGAAAGGTAATTTCGCATGGAATATTCTACGAGCTTTTCATCTGGCGGGACGATGTGTCGGATGTTCGGCATGCAGTGACGCATGTCCGGCAGGAATTGATCTCGACTTATTAAATCTATCGCTTGCCAAAGCGGCAGAAGAAAATTTTAATCATAAATCGGGATTAAATCGGTCGGAAAATTTATTAATAGGAACTTTCTCGCCGGATGATCACGAAGAATTTATAAGATAATGATAAGATATTCAGGCGGAATAATTTATTTTGTAATATTTCAATGAAGTGAAATTTTGTTTTTCAAATGATATATTACTCATTTTTTAAGCATCACAATAATTTTCTTATTAACAATTAAC
>JAITKS010000403.1 GCA_031278315.1 Planctomycetaceae bacterium
CCGTAAGCTAAAGCATACGGTTAATAAAGTGTCGTCCCTAGCGGGACTTAACAGATAGTTAGTTCCTTTTCGTGTATTTCGTGTTTAAAAATTACAAAAAATAGACAAACAATTATTCCACTGATAAATTACTAATTTTTTATTAAGGAGAATTTCAATGAAAAAATTAAATACTTTTTTTTATGCTGTAGTATTATTGACATTACTTGTTGGTCAAGTATTTGCAGCGGATTCATACACGTTATTGATCGGGTATGAAAAATTTGATGCTAAATACATATCTCCGTTAAGTTGCGTTCAAATTGATATTGAAAATATGAGAAATATTTTTGCTCTAAACGGCTATAAAGTTGCCTGTCACGAACCGGGTAAAATATTAGACCCGAATACGTTACAACCAATTGAACTCAATAAACAAATCAATGTCAATGCAAATTCAACAAGAGAAACGGAATTGTTAAAAATTTCCATCAAAAATTTTCTGAAATCTTTACCCCGTAATGAAACTAAAAGAGTCGTTATTTACTTGTCAACTCATGGTATTATATCAAAAGACGGTTATTACTGTGCCGTAAAAGACATGGAAGTTTCAGAAAAATCTGAAGAAAAAGACGGCATTGAAATATATGACTATTTCAAAGGCGGACTTTCTTACAACTGGCTTTTCAACGAAATCAAAGAAACACCGTACGACGTAATTTTGATTTTAGATACTTGCCATTCAGGTACAGGAAATATTCCCGATATTTCAAAATATATTTCGAAGAATGATAATAAATCCGCAAACAACCGTGTTATCGTGTTAGCTCGTTGCCATAGAATGCAAGAGGCGGCAGCAACTCCGGAATATTCTAAATGGATCGCACAAGGTTTACGCGGATTCGCTGATATTAAAGAGAAATATGGAGAAGTAGGCGTCGACGAATTACATAGTTTTTTACTAGAACGTTTTCCAAAAAACACCAATGAAAAAGGCATCGTGTCGAGTAGTCCGATGAAATTCGTGTTGGGTGCAGCGCAAGATCACAATACTATTTTAACGTCAATTATTCCTTATTCACAAGAAGAGTTGATCCAGATGTTTGCAATGGAAATAGATTTGGAACTTCAAAAACTCAAATATGAATTCAACCAAAACGAATCAAAAAAAACTACTAATGTTTATGTATATGAATTTCAGCCGGCTTTACCTAAAGAGATTCAAAACGGAGACTTTGAAACCACAAGAAAACATTTAGGCAGAGCACTTTCCGCAGCTTTAGAATCTTATGCAAAAAAATCAGGCGATTACCGCATTGTAAGTCTTGAAGAAATTCAAGAAAAAACGCAACCCAAAGACAAAGACAAAGACAAAGACAAAGGCAAAGGAATTACACGAGCGGAAATAGAGAAACTTACAAGTTTGAACGATTCGCCTCTTGTCTTTATTTGCGGAACGGTTGGATTGTTTAATAAAGAGGAGGCTAAAAAATTCGGTGATGGTATAGAAACTATTCGAAAATACGGCAATGACAATTCGTTTTTGCATATTAAATGTAGTATTCGTTGTAGGGGAAAGCAGTATCCGTTAGCGCAGAGCGGCGGCTTGATGAATTATGTTGTGCAGAATCTCGATGATTTTGTAGAATCTAATCCGGTCTCTATTGCACCGAGACTTATACAAGGGCGTGACGAAAATGAACCGCCGATATTATCAGCAATTAAAATTGATAAAATCGCAGCAGGATTAAACAAGCCTGAAAATTCCGAAGTTGATTTATTGAATACTCCGTTGAATAATCCTTTACTCAAACCTGTTATTATGGTCAAAAAGGGGGGCAGTCCTGCAATGAAAGAAAATCCGTCGTTGGAAGAATTTTCCGAATATATTAATAGCTGCTATCAAGAACGAAAAATAAGTATCAACAATAAAAATGAATTACGAGTCGATTTGAAACCGGAAGAAGAGTTTATTATTGTCCTAGATATTTCGTGTCCTAAACAATTTGAGCTGCCGGAAAAGGAGGAAAATAAACCTTATCTTTATACAAGAGTTTTGATAGACGGGCGTAATACAATTGCGTCGGAATTACCCAAAGATGAAGATATAAGTTCAGAATTTCGTACTGTTGAAAGTTTAAAAAAAGCGGAGCCTTGGTATATCGGCTATGATGAAGAGTGGTCTAAAACTGAAACTAATACTAATACTAATACTAAAACGGGCAGCAGATTTGTTATTCCGGGTTTTACATTAAAGAATGAGCGTTATCCGCGTGCATTTAAAATGACAGATCAAGTTGTGCGGGATAGGGAGGGCAAAACACTTTCTGATTATACGGGTTTGATTCAAATTGTTGCATATACACCGATTAAGCCGACGGTAACAGCAGCAGTGGTAAAACCCGGCGATCCTATTCCTTATAAAGTAAAAAGTGTGAAGACAGATTATATCCCCGGTCCAATGGTTGGAGTTTGGGTTATACAATACGGCGAAGATCTTAAATAAAAAAATTGGTAATATACCAGAGGAATAATTTATTTTTTCGTAATATATCAGTGGAATATTTTTTTTATTAACCACAGAGGACACAGAGAACACAGAGAAATCAGATTTTGTAATTTTAGATTTTAAATTTTAGATTTTAAATTTAAGTGAATTACTAAAAAATATTTTAGGCGGGAACGCAGTCGTCCCGCCGGCATCTTTTTTGTACAAAAAACGCCTAAAGATACGGTCGAGACGACCGCGTTCCCGAGAACAATAAATTATTCCGCTGATTTATTATTTATTTTTTATTATTTAATGATTATTCAACAGTCAATTTCGACTAACGGACAAATGATAGTGTCTTGCCATTCAATTGCAACAACAGCCCATGCTAAACCGATACCAAATCCTTCCAAAATAAGTTTTGAACCGTAACGTAATTTATCACGTATTTGATTAACAAAGAGCATTGGAATAGTTGTACCTGACGTGTTACCGAATTTTTCCATACCGATAGGAACTTTTTCGGGCGGCATTTTTACCTTTCGTGCTAGATTTTGTATCATAAATAAATTAGCTTGATGTAATAAAAAATAATCTACCGAATCAAAAGACCAACCAGTTTTTTCTAAAATTTCTTGTGTCATTTTGGGGACACAATCTATTGTGAAAGCATAAACTTGAAGTCCGTCCATGTGAAACATAAGATCATTTTTTACGTCAATTTGATTATTGATATGAAGTCCATTTCTATATCCGATATTTTGGTAGAGAAACATAGAACCTGTTCCGTCGCGTCCTGCAGCATAATAGAACGGGTCGTCTGAATTTTCGATAAGAGTTGCCGAACCTGCGTCGCCCATTAACAATGCTGTACTTTGATCGAGCGGCGAAGTAATTTTTGACAATGTATCACCAACAAGCAGCAGCACTTTTCGTAATCCGAGTCCTTTGAGTAAACTTTGTGCTAGTATGAGTCCGTCTGTGTAACCGGTGCAGCCATGATTGACATCAAGCGTAATAATATTTTGAGACAAACCAAGCCGATGTTGAAGTATTCCCGAAGTTGCCGGTGTCAAGTAATCGGGTGTTTGTGTAACAAAAATTATGGCGTCAATAGTTTCTTTATTAACGTTTGTTTCGTCAAAAAGCCGTTCTGCTGCCGCTGTAACAAGATCAGATGTACAACCTGATTTAACATGGCGGCGTTCTGTAAATCCTATATTGTCAACTATTTTTTTAACAATTTTTTCTCCGAATGTTTGATTGAATTCGTCCGCATGTATTGTGTTGGTCGGAACTGCGCAGGATATACCTAAAATTCGCATGATAATATCTATTTTTATAATGTTAATGAAATAAAAATTGGTAATTAGTCAGTAGAAAATTTGTAATATATCGGTGAAACCTTTGTGAGATTCCATTTACTATATTACAAAAAATTCTACTGATATATTACAATTTTTGTTATCTTATTACGCCCGGGAAAGCGTCTAATTCTAGTGATTCAAAGAGTCCTTTTTTGTATCTTTCGACAGCGATTGCGCCCATGATTGCGTTGTCTGTACATAGGTTTGGCGGTGCGATGAATAATTTGTATTTATTTTTTTGCATAGCTTCGCTGATTTTTTCTCTAAATCTTTTATTTGCAGCGGCACCTCCTCCGATACATAGAGTTTTAATTTCGCTTTTTTTCATTACTTGTAGAGTTTTACCTACTAATATATCGACGGCAGCTTCTTGAAATGATGCTGCAATATCAGCTATTTCATTTGGCGGCAGTTGTGCTGCGGTTTTTGCCGGATCGTTTACCTTGCCCGGACCAACTAATTTATAACGTACAGCTGTTTTTAATCCGCTGAAACTAAAGCTTATTCGATCCGGTTCATTAAGTAAAGATCGAGGGAAATTATATGCGTGAGGGTTTCCTTTAACCGCAATTTTTTGTATCGACGGTCCGCCCGGATATGGTAAATTGAGCATAGCGGCGACTTTATCAAATGCTTCGCCAACGGCGTCATCGATTGTACCTCCGAGAAGAACAAATTCTATTGAATTTACACAATGATAAATACTAGTATGACCTCCGCTAATAATCAAACCCAAGCATGGAAACGGGTCTTCGTGTGAAGAAATCTTACATGCGTAAATATGAGCTTGAAGATGATTTATAGCAATCAAAGGCTTTTCGAGAGCAACTGCTAACGATTTCGCAGCAGAAAGACCAACAAGCAAAGAACCTGCTAGTCCGGGCATGTTGGCTACCGCAATTGCGTCGATTTCTTCGGCTTTAATTCCAGATTGTGAAAATACCGAATCGATTACAGGTAATATCTGTTCTAAATGAACTCGCGACGCTACTTCAGGAACTACTCCGCCATATCGTTCATGTAATTTATCTTGAGACGCAACAACATCTGCAAGAACTTTAAGCTCATCTGTTACCAATGCCGCTGCGGTTTCATCGCATGTCGTTTCTATTGTCAATATTATTGTCATGGCGATTTTAATGAATACATTTTGAAAAATAAATACCGAAAATAAATACCAAAAATGAAAACCAAAAATTCAAGTAAGAATAGTTTAAAAATATTCCACTGATATATTACCAATTACACATTAAAATTCGTTTTTTATTTTTTGTAATTTTTTAGTTTAAAACGAATACCGAAATTTAAAGTGTGAAAAGTAATATATCAGTGAAATTTTTCGAAGGTTTCAAGTTCTTTTTTTCACTAATTTTATTTTCAGGATGAAACTCCGATAATTTCTTCGAATGGTTGTATTACGACAAATCCGTCGCCTTCAAATTTCATTTGTATGGATTCGCCGCTTCCGCGTCCGAAGAATGTTTTTAGTTGGATGTCGGTTTTAAATTGCGGCTGCAGATGTCCAGACCATGCGACGGTTGCATTTGGGTCTGAGAATACAGGGTTTCCGGGTTTAACAATTAATGTCAGCGGATCAAAATGTGTTGTAATTGCAACGAGTCCGGTACCGCTTAAAACGACATTGAACAAACCGCCGGCTAACAAACCGGCTATTTTACGTGTCAATTTGATTTCGTTTTTTATTGTTGATTCAAATGCCAAAATATCATTTGCGTTGATACAAATCGACTGATTACGCAATGCGAATATCGTTATTTTTTTACCGTTATCGGCAGCGTACAGTTTGCCGGTACCTTCAACTTTGGTTAATCTTGCGCCTTCGGAAGAAATCATTTTTTTGAAAAGGTTTGCAATTCCTTGTTCCAAGATACCTTCCCGTGTAAATTTGAGATTACCTCGATAAGCTACCATTGCTCCGAGTTTTGTCCATACCATGTTATTGTTCAAATTGACTTCAAGCATTCGATCGCTTTCAAGTTCAAACGTGCCTTCATTGAGTTCCTTTTGTTCGGAAGCTGCAATAAAACCGTCAAGATCATAACGTGTTACCATTTTAATTCTCCTTTTTGTTTGAGAGTAAATTGAAATTTAATTTGATCAAATTTACACAAAATTTGATCGCAGCAATATAAACATTAATCGTTTCGCATTGTTTGTACATTGTTTGTAATTTGTCAACACGCACCGACAGTATTATCGTACAGAAACAAAAATAATTTACAATACATGCAAAATTTGTAATATGTACCAATTACACTTTAAAATTCGTTTTTTATTTTTTGTAATTGAAAATTCGGAATTGATAACACAGACAAATTAGAAGTTATCTACATATATTTTTTCAAATCTATTCCGCCGCGTAGTTCTTCTTCTAGTAGTTGGATTCGATTTTCTAGTTGTTCTATTTTTCGTTTTAAGACAGGAACGATATTTTCTTCTTCGATAACATTTTTTTTTCGCGGAACACTCGGATAACCTAGATGTCTTGATAACGCTGAAAAAAGATATGCCGGTTCTTTGTTACGCGTTGCAAAAGCTATTCGTCCTTCACGCTCGCCGAAAAGTATGACGGCATCTGTAGAATCTGCCTCAAGTAATTCTGACAATTGCGGCGGATTGTTTACAGCATTTTCGTTACAATTATTATCGTTACAATTATTATCATTTTGATTTTTTTGATTTTTGAAATTGTTCGTTCTTACATTTTCAAATTGATGATTTCTAAAATTTGCGTCATACATTTTGTAATATTCACTGCGATAGAAAATCATGTCCGCAAGAGGTACAAATCCGATTTGACGTTGTAAAATTATTAACCATTTTTTCCAATCTGAGTTATAAAAATCGTCTTTGATTAGCATATCTAATCCGCGAATATATCCGAGCCGGTTTCGGCAAATAGTTTCAAATTGATATAAAAAAACGCCCTGCGCAGAAGGATTATCACACCGATACTTGGCTTCTTTGGCGAGAATTTGAAGCGCAGTTTTGAAATCGAGTTTTCCGTCTTCGCGTTCACTCTCTTCTATTATAAATATTTGAAACGGCGAAAAATAATGAGTAAGCCTAGACATCGAACTCGCTAACATACCTGTATATTTTATGTCAATCCTCATGAAATCGACCGCTTTGTAAAGTAATGCGGTTGCCAATAATTCGCCGCGTATAGAATGTAAAAACTCTTGCGCCGGTATTCCGTCGTTAATCGCTTCGATAAAAGATTCAAAAAAGAACGCCTGTTCAACATACTCTTCCGGTAATAACATTGATTATGCTCCAATATTTTCTATTATTAGGAATTTCTAAAAACGTAATATAGTCAGTGGAATTTCCCAATGGCGGCAAATTCATATTTCATCAATCTCATTTTCATTGTCAAATTTATAATCCGCAAATTTATAATCCGCAAAGTTGAAAAACGAAAATTCCTCTGAATGTATTACGATTCTTTTTATTCTTGACTTTTTATTCTTGATCTAATTGTAGGAAGTCGTCCTCATCAATTTTTCCGTAATCTTTAGTATAAAACCATCCGTTTTTTAAGGCTGCCGAATCATTGTATTCATTGTATTCTTCATTGTATTCTTTCGTAATATTCGGCGATTTTATAACAATAATTCCGGTCTCATTGATTTTTGTGTTTTCACCTGTTTTAGGATTTATCGTTTTAATTACAGTGCCGACAATAGGACGTCCAACCGAATTTTCTTTGTTGTAAATATGAAAATCGTCAATTTTACGGCATTCCGGTACATTTAACGTTACAAATAAAACTAACTCTGATTTGAAATATCCAACAGCCGGACGTATTCCATATTTGTTTTCCCATTTATTCAAAATATCATTTACAATTTTGTTGTTTTCATTATTTTCAATTCCGCAAATTACGGTTCTCAAAAGTGAAAAATCAAAACCTGCGTCAAGTAAATTTTTTTCTGAAACCAATTTGTCAATTTCTACAAAATCTGCTGTTAAAAATGTAACATCACTCGGCAGCAAGCGTCTCATGCAATTGCAAAATTTAGCATGAAATAATTTACGTTCTTGAATATTATTTTGAATTGTCTTATTACTTATTTCGTCCGGCAGATTTTTTGTAACAGAAATTAAATTGCCGTTTCCGCATAACAAACACGCACCGCCTGAAAAAAAAGTTGTCCAAAAAACACCCGAATAACCCATCGATTGCGAAAATTGACCGGAACCGAAAATGACATCTTTATCGTTCAATCTTACAGCGTCAACGAATCCGCGTATTGATTCTGTTAAATTACTATTCGTCAACGTTATACCGACAGGCAAATTGCCGGTATGAATATTTTCATTTGTATTAATATTTGTATTAATATTAGTATTAGTTTTGTGTTTGTGAATTATCGTTACGATATCTTCATAACGCTGCGGACTTAATAATCCTAATCTCAAATCAAGAATTTTTTGCGGACAAATCATTGCTGCAAATCTTGCTGATAACTTGTTAAATAAAGTTGCTTTTTCAAAAATGTCTTCGGCAAAAATTATTTCCGCTTCAATTTTATCGTTGATATTTTTGAAAGAATTCTCGAAATTTCGGCTCATTATAACGTGTTTAATTTTTTCGTTACGAATAATAGAGTTGAGAGTTTGAATATCATATTGACAATCAATATTTACAGCGGTACGGCGATCAAGAGTAACAGCAGCATTGACAATCGCGGCAATGATTGACGCCGGCATAAGTATTCCTATATTATTTTCTTTTTGCCGAATTTCTAATAAATTTGAGTTTAACAATTTTCTTAACGTCAATGCAAGTTCAAGAAATTTTCCGCCTGTGATTGCGTAACCGCCGTTTTCTATTTCAGCGAATAGTGCGGCAGATTTTCGATTCTTGCAAGTTTTAATTAACGCTCTCGCTGGAATCGGATGCCGCTTGAGAGTAATATCGTGACAAACTTCCGTACCGATTTCCTGCACGGCAAGTTGTATTTGTAACGAATTTTCTGGATTGTAAATTGGTTTACCGAATGCAATTACGACTCCTGTCGGCAAAATTTTCGGTGCGAATTTTATCTTGTCGCCGAATTTATAACTAAACATACTGCCGAATAATCCATGAATATAAACCGGTACAACAGGAGCATTAGGATCACTTTTCAAGATAGTCAAAAAACCGGATTCAAATTGACGCATTTGACTGTTTCGTGTAATTCCGCCTTCGGGAAAAATGCCGATAACATCGCCGTTACGTAAACCTTCACGTGCTGTTTTAATTGCAATCACAGCTTTCTTTCCCGGTAATAATTTGATCAATTTCGTTTCCCGAACAAGCGGTTCAAACCACTTTGGAATCATCGGCTCAAAAGCAAGAAACCTAATATTTCGCGGAAAAATCGCTGTGATCAACATTCCGTCTAATAAACTAATATGATTCGACACAATAATAAAACCGCCGCTCTCTGGAATATTATCAAGCCCGATAATCTTGGGACGATAAAGAAAAATTAAAATCAAACGTACCGCATTCGTAACAAAACTTGTCCAAAAATAATATAACAAAACAGCACCAACTAACACTGTAAATAATCCTATACTCATCCAAATTAACAAACTTGGATCATAACCGCAAATTCCTGCTTTGTTGATTGAATTGAACAATATAACGCCGCCCATTCCGCCAATTAGAAAAATTATCATTGTCGAAAACGACAAGAAATTGTACGCCGCAATCATACGGCCTCGTTTCTCTTCGGGACTGTTTCTCTGAATAAATGCGACGAGCGGAACGTCATAGAATCCTGCAAATAGACCCGTCATTAACATCATTACAGCTGCGAAAATATACGGATAATCCAGCGGATTCCCCATCCCGCTGCCGATAATGTGTTGATATGCCGGAGTTAGTCCGAGAGTAAAAATCATTATACCCATTCCGATTGCGCCTAGCGGAACAAATCCAAGTTCAATTTTTTTACCGGAAAGAAACCCGCAAGCTAATGCACCTATTCCAATTCCGATAGATAAAATTGCAATCAAAATAGTAACATATTGCTGCTGGACTTTAAGATATTCCGTTGCGAATTTATCGATATTGTTTGTTGCCAGAGCTGCAAGTCCCCAGAAAAAAGCACTTGCAATTGCGATACAAAATAATTTTTTGTACGAAAAAAGAGCAGCAAGGTCTCGGCAAGTTTGAATAATCGGATTACGCGGGAATTTAGATTCTGGAGCAGCTGCATTTAATCGCGGAATAAACAAACTCGCAATTAGTCCGATTAAGGCAATTCCGAGCAGTACGATTGCAGTAATCCAAATATTTTCGCTGCCGGGTATTCCTGTTACTTGAATATTTGTTATGCCGTCAATTTTTTGTTCTTGAAAATTTGTTGTCCAGAAATACACGTAACTGCCTACGACTTGTCCCAGCACGCATGCAATCATCGTAAGCATTGCAACATAACCATTCGCAGCAGACAATTGAGTTTCAGGAACAATATCAGGAATAACACTGTATTTCGACGGACTAAAAAAAGCTGATTGAGAACCAAGAAAAAAAAGTATCACAAGAAGAAAAATTATCTTGGGCGGAATATTATTAGCCGTATAATTATCGGCAGAGGGGCCGAATGTAATAATATAAACCGCAAAGAAAAGAAGAATAAACTCTATGATTTTGCACCATATCATTACTTTCCGTCTGCTGAAATGATCTGTAACGTAACCTGCGATTGATGTCCAAATCAAAAAAGGAATGAGTAAAAATATACCGCCGACTAGCCGGATTATATCGTTGTCGGCGTAACATTTACCGATAGGCACAATTAACCATCGAAAGGCATTGTCGTTAAATGCTACCGTAAATTGTGTAATAAGCAGAGCAATAAATCCCTTGTTAAAAAGAGAATGAGGTTTCTGGTTTGATGTAGATTCGTTCATAAAATTTTTGTAATTTTTTGTAATTTTGTAATTTGGTAATTTGTAATATTTCGGCGGAATTTTTGGTTAAGGTTAAAATCGTGTTGCCGCAAAAAAAGAGCAACGCAATTTCAATAACAAATTTCGTAATATATCAGTGGAATAATTGTTTTTCAAATTTTTTGTAATTTTTAAACACGAAATACACGAAAAAGAGCTAACTATCAAGAAGTCCCGCTAGGGACTATTCACCAAAAAACTTTATTAACCGTATGCTTTA
>JAITKS010000408.1 GCA_031278315.1 Planctomycetaceae bacterium
AGTTTAAAACGAAAACCGTTTTCGTGTCATCGAAATTCATAGATGATACATATAATGAGTGCGAAGTTGTACCAATTCCCCAAAAAAAGTAAAGACCATTCCGCAAAAGAAACAAAAAGTAAAGACAAAATATATTCTATACCAATTACACTTTAAAATTCGTTTTTTAGTAATATATCAGTGGAATATTTTTTTTATTAACCACAGAGGACACAGAGAACACAGAGGAAGAATATTTTGTAATTTTAGATTTTCAATTTAAGTGAATTACTAAAAAATATTTTAGCCGGCGGGAACGCAGGCGTCCCGCCTGCATCTTTTTTGTGCAAAAAACGCCTAAAGATGCGGTCGAGACGACCGCGATCCCGCAAAAAAATAAATTATTCCACTGATATATTACATTTGTTTTTTTCAACTTTTAAACATTATGCAGACCAAGCCGCATTTTCAACTGAGAGGTGTATATTGACGATACAAAATCAAGACGTAGAATGTTACGCTCGTTTTTGACCTTGCGGGATAGTGTAAAGGCAGCACGAATGGCTCTGAACCATTTAGTCGGGGTTCGAATCCCTGTCCTGCAATTTTTTTAACACAAAACACATTTATTAGTGGTTAGTGGTCAGTGTTTAGTGGTTAGTTCGCATGCGGAAATTAGTATCGGTTTTAAGTTCGAATCATTAATCACTATTCATTAATCACTATAACTATTATTTAACTATTATTTCGATCGCCCTTTCACGGCTGGTTTGATTGATCCTGAAAATTAACTGAAAATTAATACATATAACGATGACTGCAAAAATTCCGCTGAAATATTTCCTTTCTTTAATTTTTAATAGACAGTTACTGATTTATGTTCCCCCTATTGTCAAAAATTATTCTTTTATTAATATACTTTCGTAGAGAGTTTGTTATCTCAAATCATACGAGCTGATAAATTCTTTAATATCTTTTCTGACCCTAAATTGAAATTTACTTATAAATTGAATCTTTAGAAAGTAATTTTCAGTAACCGTTTTTTTTCGGCTTACATAGAAAAGCATTTGTCCCCAATCCTCCTTTAATCAACCCGAAACAATCAACAATTAACCAAACAATAAATCAACATTACCAAAATGAAAAAGAACATTTCTATTTTCGTTACGATAATATTTCTTGCCGTTTTAGGTTTGACATGTTATGCGTTTTACTATCAATTTTTACGCCCGATGCGAATTGCTATTGTTGCAGAATACGATAGCGAATGGGCTGCATATCAAGAAGCAGTCAAAGGGACGAATTTTGCCGTGCATCGTTATAAAAAGGAAGAAATCTCAAGTGCATCTTTTGAAAATTACGACCTTGTCATGCTGCGCGGAATGGGTTGGCAACCGACAGATTCTGAATTAGATAACGTAAGAAAAGCGTCGAAACTAGGCGTATGGATTTTAGTTTCTGCTGCAACACGCAAGTCAACGGAAGAGCTGAATAATATTCAGCCGGAGATTTCACAAAAATTTTTCGCTTATGCCTCTGCCGGAGGTACTGAAAATTTGAGTAACGGTTTACGGTATCTCGCCCGTGAACTTAAAGGTTACAGTGCCGATATTCCCGAACCCAAGCAGCGTCCGCAACGCGGATTCTTTCACCTCGACGGAAAACTTTACGAAACGTTGGAAGATTACGAATCCTACCTTGATGCGGCATATCCTAAATTGCCGCAAAACGCACCGCGAATAGTTTTGACCGGCGCTTTCGTAAATTTTTACGATAATCTTGAACGCGGCGCAATCGACTTGATTAACAAACGTCTAGCTGAATCCGGCTGCAGAGTTTACTCTTTAACAGGTATGATGAATTCAAAAGAACAACTAGAAAAAATAAAACCTGACTTAATTCTTTTCACACCGATGGGAAGTTTGATTGGTGCCGATACCGTTAAATTTTTAACCGAACAAAATATTCCGTGCATCGCAATGGTGAATATTATGGAGACAAAAGAAAGCTGGTTGAATGAGCCGTCGGCGATGTCTGGCGGTTTTATGGGTCAATCGGTTGTCGTACCCGAATTAGACGGTGTGATTGAACCGATTGCAATCGCAGCGAGGTCTGTTAATGAAAATGGATTATTGGTGCGGACTCCTATCGAAGAACGAATCGAAATGTTGGTCAAAAGAGTAAGCCGTTGGATTACTTTACAGCGTAAATCGAATGCTGAAAAACGTA
The DNA here is from genome assembly GCA_031278315.1 of Planctomycetaceae bacterium. GTDB lineage: Bacteria > Planctomycetota > Planctomycetia > Pirellulales > Thermoguttaceae > WRKP01. The sequence continues at coordinate 2,209 of JAITKS010000408.1, forward strand.
TCGTAATTGTTTATTACAAAGCACCGGGACATTCGCCGCTTGGTGCAGCCGGAATGGAAACAATTGATTCGTTATTTAATGTCCTCAAGAGAATGCAAGATGAAGGTTACGATTTAGGTGAACGCTTGCCGACGGATTCGAAAGGTCTTGCTGAGTTAATTCAGAAAGAAGGCTGCACAATTGGAGGATGGGCACAAGGTACATGGGAAAAATATTTGCAAGAAGGCGACCCCGTTTATATTCCTGCCGAAGAGTACGCAAAATGGCTGCAAAAAGATTTACCCGAACCGAATCGCAAAGCTCTGATTAAAGTTTGGGGTGACGTTCCGGGTAAACAGAATACTATTCAAAAAGACGGTAAACCATATTTAATTGTTACACGCGTAAAGTTAGGAAATATTGCATTGGCGCCGCTTCCAAGTGTTGCGATTATTTCAGACGAAGCAGGAGAATCAGCGTCAAATGTTACAGCAAATGTTACGCCGAATGTTACGTCAAATGTTACGCCGAATGTTACGGCAGGATTGAATATGAATAATGACGGGAGTACATCAAGTAAAAACGTTATTGTCAAGGAAAATGAAGGTGTTGTAGCAGATGCGATGTCGGCGGTACATGGTACGGATCAACCGCCGCCTCATTCGTATCTTGGCACGTATTTATGGATGCGAAACGGTTTTTGTGCCGACGCAATTGTTCATTTTGGAACTCATGGTTCAATGGAATTTACGAAAGGAAAATCTGTCGTGTTGAGCGGCTATTGTTATCCGACAATTCTGACCGGCGGCATGCCTCATATTTATCCGTATATCATAAATAATATCGGCGAGGCTTTGATCGCAAAAAGACGCGCAAGTGCTGTAACAATTTCGCATCTAACTCCGCCTTTTACGAAAGCTGAATTGTATGGCGATTCCGTTCAAATAAGCGATAAAATTCACGATTATAAAACGATTGAAGGCGATTCTCTTAAATTCGAATTAATAAAATCGTTGACCGAAATTGTACGTAAAAACGATATGTTCAAAGAAATCGGATTTAAAGAAAATCCGGCAGATGATTATTTATTATCGCAAAAAGATATTGAACAATTAGACGAATACATTGATCACTTGGCGGATATAAATATTCAAGAAGGATTACACGTTATAGGAAGAACTTGGAACGACTCCCAAATCGCTGATACTGTCGTTGCGATGATGGGAGAACCCGCTATCGAAAAAATTAAAAAAATACGTGAATCTAAAAGAATTGAAAATCTGCCCGACGAAAACACAGAAGCAATAAAATTTTTCGTAAAAGGTGTACTCGCAGGAAAAATAAAATACGATAAATCCGAAATTACTGTATCCGAAAATAAATCAAATGACAAAAACAAAGATCAGAATTCTTCGGATGATTCAAATAAATCGGATAAAGTTGACAAGGTTGATAAGATTGACAAGGTTGACAAATCTGAAATCAAGTCTGAAATTAAATCTGAAATTAAATCTGAAATTAAATCAGGAACAGATTCGTTTACCGAAGATAAGAAAAATTCAGTACGAAATATCGTAACAAAAAATAATTCTGATATGAAAGAACATCCTGCAACAGAGATTCAAAAGGAATCGGCACGATCACCAATATCTGACCGTGTTATGCCTCCGATGCCGAGCGGCGGCGGCGGTGAAAACGGCGGCAGCGGTAGAGATAACGGCGTTGGCAGAGGCGTTGGCAGAGGTAACAGCGGCAGAGATAACAACAGCGGCGGCGGCGGTAACAGCAGAGGCGGCGGAGCAGGTAGACGCGGCGGAGCAGGCGGCGGCGGAATGTTTGGGATGGGCGGAAGTCAATCGCGTTGGGGTGAAATAACGGGTGATCCGAAAAAGCGTGAAGAATCGTCGAATCCATACGCAGCGTTGATTGATTCGTGTTTGTTTCATGCTAACAATCTTGCTGAATCTACAGAAAATGAGTTATTACGATTTATTGTTGCGCTAAATGGCGGTTATGTTCCTCCTTCGTCCGGCGGTGATGTAATTTTTAATCCTGATTCGGCACCGACAGGACGTAATATTGCATCGGTAAATTTAGAGCAGACGCCTACAGTTGAATCGTACAAAGTAGGTGTCAAACTGACTGATAAAGTGTTAGCCGATTTTTACGAACAGAACGGCGGACGTTATCCGCGAAGAGTTGCGTGTACGTTTTGGGGCGGAGAATATATTAGAACAAGAGGTGTCGTATTAGCACAAGCGTTATATTTGATGGGCTTGAAACCGAGACGGGACAGTAGAAATATCGTTTATGAAGTCGAGGTAATTCCGTCTGAAGAGTTGGGGCGTCCAAGAATAGATATTGTCGCACAGACTTCGGGTCAATTTCGGGACGCCGCTATCGGCAGAATCGAGTTACTTGATAAAGCTGTACGATTAGTAACAGAATTGCCGGATGAGAAGTTTCCTAATTTTGTCAAAGAAAATTCATTGCAGACAGAAGAAGACCTAAAACGGGAAGGAATTGCACCGGCAGAAGCACGTGAATATTCGACAGCAAGAATTTTCGGGTCGCCAAGCGGCAATTACGGCACGGGAATGCAAGGCATGATTGATCGTGCGGATGGAAAATCAGACGAGCGAATTGCTGATAGGTATATTCAGAATATGAGCGGAATGTATCGAAGCGGCAAAGTTTGGGGAGTTCAAGTAAGAGGATTATTCGAATCGCAACTGAAAGGGACGGAAGTTATGATTCAATCGATGTCGTCGAACACGTGGGGACCTTTGACTCTTGATCATGTTTACGAATTTAATACGATGGCATTAGCTATTCGTGAAAAAACTGGAACGGATCCGAATATTTGGTTTAGCGATATGCGTAATCCAAAATCGGCTAGAGCTGTAACTGCTATGCAGGCAATACGTGAAGAAGCGAGAGCTTCTATTTGGAATCCGAAATATATCGCAGGGTTGCAGCGTGAAGGTGCGGGCGGTGCGGCAAATTTGGTTGAGCCGATGAGAAACATGAGAGGGTGGAATGTTGTGCAGCCGGCGTCGATTGATCAATCTTTGTGGAATGAAATGTACGCAGTTTATATTGAGGATAAACACGAATTAAAATTGAAAGAATATTTTGAAACGAAAAATCCGTACGCTCTGCAAGACATGACGGCGGTGTTGTTAGATGTCATACGCAAGGGAATGTGGAAAGCGGACGAATCGGCTGTAAAACGTTTAGCTGAATTACATGTTGAAATGGTAGAAAAGCATGGTGCAGGATGTTCGGGTGATACATGCGGTGATAAGCAACTTCATGCTTTCATTGGTAATATTTTAAATACTATGCCGGCAAATTATCAAGCTGCATTGAATCAAGTTTTGCAGCCCAAAGACGGAAAGAAACCGGAGGTCGAAGGGATGCAATTAGAGGAAAAAATTGAGTTGATGAAACAGAAAAATAAAGACATATTAGCATCGGCTCCTTTTTTCGTTTCAATAATTGTTATGGGAATGTCGTTCATTATGTTTTGCGGATTCTCAAGAGGTTCATATTGTAGTTATAGAAATTCTAATTTGTCAGAGTAATAATTGTTTTTCAAATTTTTTGTAATTTTTAAACACGAAATACACGAAAAAGAGCTAACTATCAAGAAGTCCCGCTAGGGACTATTCACCAAAAAACTTTATTAACCGTATGCTTTA
>JAITKS010000074.1 GCA_031278315.1 Planctomycetaceae bacterium
CACAGAGAACACAGAGAAATCAGATTTTGTAATTTTAGATTTTAAATTTAAGTAAATTACTAAAAAATATTTTAGCTGGGAACGCAGGCGTCCCGCCTGCATCTTTTTTGTACAAAAAATAATGCGGTCGAGACATCTGCGTTCCTCCTAATATTATATTTTTTCTTTTGCCGGTATCCATGTTTTTATTAGATCGATTAGCTTTACAGTATTTACCGGTTTGCTGCAATAAGCGTCCATTCCTGCTTCGATGCACAATTCTTGATCGCCTGCTGTTGCGTTGGCTGTAAGCGCAATAATAGGAATTCGTCCGTGATGTTTTACTTGCATTTCAACATTATTTACTTCCATACTTCTTATAAGCCGTGTTGCTTGGAAACCATCCATTTCGGGCATTTGACAATCCATTATTATTAAATCGAAACGTTTTCTCATTACTGTTTCATACGCTGTTCTGCCGTTATCTACTATTTCATAGTCGTATCCGGCTTGTGCAAGAATCTCTCCAACAACAATTTGATTTACACGATTGTCTTCCGCAACCAAAATAATTTTTCTATCGTTTGTATTGTCATCGTTGCCGGTGTATTCTTTATCATTATCTGAAGCTGCTTTATTAGTTGTTTTATCGAGTGATTTATCTTTATTGTTTTTCTTACCATATCCTACTAACGAAAAACCGTTTAATGTATTTTTAATCGATAATGTATCTTTCCATTCTTCGATCCATTCTTTTCTTGTTTCTGCATATTTAAATTCAGCGTCGGCATTTGCCGTACCGGTAATAACTGACAGTAACGCATTAAAAATTGCTGATCCAAAAATCGGTTTACTAATATATTTGTCGGCCATATCATGCTCAATTGAATCACTCGAATCAGTATTAGTATCGACAAGCGGACGTAACATTATCACCGATACACCCGATAAAATCGGTTCAGATTTTATTTTTCGCGATAATTTTGCACCCGCATAAAAATTATCAACATCCGATTCTACATTTGTATTTGTACCAGTATTTGTATTCGTATTCGTATTCGTTTCATTTACATTTTTGTTTGAGTCTTTGTTTGAGTCATTTATTGAGTCTTTGTTTGAGTCTTTTGCCGAGTCATTTATCGAGTCATTTATTGAAATTTTGTTTGAGTCTTTTGTTGAAATACTATCAATGATTACAGCTCTGAACGGATTACCATTTTCTGCTGCTTCACGAATTGCATCAAAGACATTTTGCTTATGAGAGAACGAGGTTACTTGTACTCCCCACACATTTAGTTGATCAGCGATTACTTCACTTAGGACATGGTTATCAACGACAGTAGCGATTCTCAATCCGGTCAAACTTGCTATTCCTTGTTCAAAGATACCGATAATAGAATTGTCTTTAATCTCTTTGCATTTGAGCGGCAGCTTAAACCAAAACGTTGAGCCTTGTCCTTCCGTGCTTTCGACACCGATTTCTCCTCCCATTAAATTTACTAATTCTTTTGAGATAGCGAGTCCCAGTCCTGTTCCGCCGTAACGTCTTGCCAGCGAAGAATCGACTTGCGAAAACGAATTAAATAATCGGCATATTAACGTGTTCGGAATACCTATTCCTGAATCAGTAATATTAAATCGGAATATGCAATAATTACCGTCTTCCCGTCTTTCGCAATATTCAGCAGCGGCAGACAATTTTACGCCTCCTTGATGTGTAAACTTTACAGCATTTCCCATTAAATTTACGAGTATTTGACGAATTCTTCCGACATCGCCGGTGACATTTTGCGGAACATCGGTTAAGAAAAGTCCGCATACTTCTAGTTCGCTATTCAACGCACGTGACGCCAATATGCCGACAACAGATTCAATTAATTGCGGTAAATCAAATTCGACTTGTTCGATTTCGAGTTTACCTGCTTCAATTTTGGAAAAGTCGAGAATGTCGTTAATAAGCGAGAGTAAAAATTTACCTGAAGCTCTTGCTAATTCGACGTATTCACGTTGCTTTGGGGCGAGTTCCGTTTCTAGTAATAAATCTGACATACCGATCACACCATTTAGCGGCGTGCGGATTTCATGACTCATGTGAGCAAGAAATCTCGACTTGGCAATAGACGCTTGTTCCGCTTCGATTCGTTTCGTTTGTTCGCTGAGATCATGAAAACATACAGCAAGAAATTGTTTGCCGTTTTGCTCGATTAAATCTACGATTTCTTGTACCGAAATCATTTGACCATCGCGCCGCCGAATTTGAGTTTCTGCCCGTATAACTCGTTCTTGTGTAAAGCTTGTGATAAGTTCTTGCCATTCATTTTTGTCGGACATTCGCAAATCGTAATCACCGAATTTCTCTCCAACAGGCGATAAACTATTCGAATCAGATTCATCTGAATTACCTCCAAGAAATTTTACTGCTGCTTCATTGGCGTAAGTAATTTGTCCATCCATATCGATCCAAATTGCCGGAACAGAAATATGATCAATAACAATTCGTATAGTTTGAAGAGATCGTTCAGATAGAACCTGCGCTGTCTCATCATACAATAATATTCCGACCTGATTCGCACCCGAAGGAAAAACGACAACTTCCGAATACGGCGTCGTCCCAAACTCCGGCACGTAAATATGATAAAATCCTGATTCACCGTGTACAATGCAATCGGCAATTCCTCTCCACCATTGATCGCCGAAATCGTGTGATAGTATTTTTATTCCCGTGAATAATTGCAATATTGACATTCCAATTAATCGGCTCGTGTCTGTTTTTACGAAATAATCACACGCTTTGTTGACAGCTGCAATAATAAAATCAATTGGATTACCGTCATTGTCTCTGATAACATTCAGCAGCAGCGCACCGCCCGCCATCGATTGAAATAACGTACGATATTGCTCTTCACTTTCTTTAATTTTTTGCGCTGCTGTCCATTCTTTTGTAATATCACGGCATCGCCAAATTTGAATACTTTCAGGATCATCGTCATCAAGCTGAATAGAATGAGCTGAAAAACGAAAAACCTGATTGTTTTTCATTTCCATCACATGCTCGACCGGCAAATTATCAACTGAAAAACGTGTACAAGCTTTAGCAAAACTATCAGGTTCAACTGTTGCCGAAAGTAACAAATTTTTAATATCGTCAAGAGAAATATTCATTGCCGTAAAATCATCTGATAGTGCGAATTGAGATAAAATTTCTATTGCGTGCATATTAGCATGTGTGATTTGTCCGAAAGAAGTTGCGGCAATAATTGCTTCATCAGATGTTTCAAGAATTTTGTTTAACAATCTTTCGCGGGTGAGAACAGCTTGTTCTGAACGCAATGATGCTGTAACGTCTGTAACAAAGACACCGACTTGACCAGCTCGCGGACAAAAAGTCCGAATATGTTGGTAACCGTTTACTAATGGATCATACGTCAAGTAAACGTCATTGATTCCGTTAAGGGTACGGCGCACGATTTCATTTAACCAATCGTCGCCGAAGTCGTGTGATAGTAATTTCGCCGATTGATCAAAAAATGCACGCGGACTAACTCCAATCAACTCTTCACGCGTGCGCAACGATAATGTTACCATTGCCGGATTAATTTCAATACATCGTAAATCTACAGGTTCACCGTTTTCATCCCATATTGTTTCAAAAAGGATGAATCCATTGGGTAACGAGTCAAACAAAGTCCGATATTTTTCTTCGTTTATTCTAATTGTTTCGTCTGATTTATATTTTTCTGTAACGTCGTGAAAAGACCAAATGCGGGTATGTCCGGTCAATCCGAGACCAGTTTCTATATCTACGCCGCGCCAAGCTATCATTTGACCGCTTTTCAGTTGTAACATTCCTTCACAGGTTTTGTGTGTTTCTTGTAATTTGTTGATTGCTTCAATGAAAAGTTCTGGTTGTATAACATTTTCGTTACACCAATTTTCTATAAATTGAAATCCTATTAAGTCGGTTTTACGTATATTATCGCCAAAAATTTCAGTGATTTTAGAATTGACAAGTATTGATTCAGGAATATCGGATGTCGCAAAGATACCGTCGGTAGAGGCATCGAGAATTGCGTTTAAGATTCGTTCTCTTAATTCAATTTCGGATTCATGTTTCACTTGGTTGGTGATATTTCGGGACATTTCGAGAACAAGATTTATCTCTCCTGTCTTATGATCATATAAAGGGTGACTTGATAATTCATACCATTGTTTGAAAAACGGATTATAGTATTCGTATTTATGTGTTTGACCGTCGTTGAATGTTTTTATGCAGGGACAAAACGTGCAGCTGTTTTCGTTTCCTGTTATTGATTTGTAGCATTTTGTCAGATAGTTACTTAAATCAGGAATTTTATTTGTAAGATTTTCATTAGCGTAATGTACTTGTAAATTACTATCGACAATAATGAAACCGTCATCGACGACGCTGAAAATATTGTTTAATCGTTGTTCGTGTTGGGACAATTCTTTTTCGGTACTTATGTCGCGGGATTGGCAAATCAGATGTATAGAGTCGTTGATAATGGCGGGATAAATATTTGTTTCGATATATTGTAATTTCGAGTTGTGTGAGTATATTGTTTCGATTTTTTGCGGAGTACCGTTTTCGGCGTTTCGTAGGATATTATCTATAAATTCGGGTGTAATTAGTTTATGAGATTCGTCATTTAATTCTCCTCTTTTTGTGATGAAATCAAAGTATGTCATGCCGATATAATTTTGGTTATTTTGGTAATTATTTTTGAGCAGATTGAGAGCGGCGTTATTAGCGAGAATAATTTTTCTGTTATGAATAATTTCGACTGGAGCGGGAGAGGCGTTAAAAATCGTTTGAAATTTGTAGATATTTTTTTCGTTATTGATTCGTATTAATTCGGATTCGGTAATATTTGTGATTATTCCGATGACGAGTTCAATTTCGTTATTAGAGTTGATGGGGATGAATTGAAATGAGTAGCATTTACCTTGGAACCAACATTTTTTAATTTCGTTTGTGCTGCCTTGTAGAGTTTTTTTGATTGCGAGAGTAATTTTAGGATGTTCGTCGAACAAAGTGTTTGCTGTTGTTCCGATATAATTTTCGGGTTTTAGGTTGACATTATTGAAGCTATTTCCAGCGATGTATATAACTTTACTGTTTTTATCCAAGCAAACAGCAAACAATTCCTTTGACGTTGTCAATCCATTAACCAATTGAACTGTAATATCTGATAAAATCATTTTAGATATTTAAGATATTTATCTATATTAAAAATTTTTTAATTGTTCACGAATTTTTTTTGACAATTTTTGGCAATTTTGTTTTATCGGTGAATTATAAAAATGAAATTTATAATTAATTATTTATTTATAATTTTTGTGATATTGCGGCCGGATTTTTTATTTGGCAGTTAGGGATCATTGAGGGGAGTATAATTAGTAATATATCAGTGGAATATTTTATTACAATATTTTTTGCAACAAATTTGTATAATTTTTATTTTTAATTATTTCGGATCCGAGACAAATCTTTTTTGTGAAAAAACCCCAATTAACCTTAAAATACCGTCAGAAAAAAATTTGAAACAATCCGCAATTTAATTGATTAAAATCTAAAAATCGCAAAATCGCAAATTACAAAAATTGTAATATATCAGTGGAATTTTTTTATTAACCGCAGAGGACACAGAGAACACAGAGAGATCGTAATTTTAGATTTAAAAATTAAGTGAAAATTCTAAAAAATATATTAGCCGAAAACACGGACGTCTCGCCTGCATTGTTTTTGTACGAAAAACATCTAGAAATGCTGTCGAGACAACCGCGTTCCCCCAAAAATAAAACCGAATTTTAAAGTACAATGAGTATATTTACGTTTTTTATATTTTATTCTTCTTCTTCGGCTAGTTCGGCGGAGGCTATTATTTGTTGTTGAATGTTACCCGGAACTACGTCATATCGTAAGAATTCTATTCCATAACTTCCTTGTCCTCCGGTCATGCTTGCTAATGTACGATTGTAAGTCATTACTTCTGATAACGGAACTTCTGCCGTTATCGTTTGCATTCCTCCTCCTGCGTCTTCCATCCCCAGCGGACGACCTCGACGATTAGGTAAATCACTATTTACATCGCCGACATTAGACATCGGTACAGTTATTTCCATCTTTACAATCGGCTCTAATATAGAAGGTTTAGCTTTCTGAAAAACTACCTTGAACGCCATCGAACCTGCCGTCTTAAATGCGTGTTCATTCGAATCGACATCATGATACTTGCCATGATAAAGTTCTACACAAACATCTTGAACCTGATATCCTGCAATAACACCTTTGCTCATTCTTTCTTTAAATCCCTTTTCGATAGCAGGGAAAAAATTAGACGGAATAACACCTCCGACAATTGAATCTATCCACAGAAAATTCGTTGCCGCATCATAATGGAAATCTTTCATCGACGGGAATTGTGATTTGTTACTTGCGAATTCAGCCGGATCAGTTCCTTTAGGAAACGGATACATTCTTATATGAACTTCACCGAATTGTCCCGCGCCGCCCGATTGTTTTTTGTGCCGATACATTCCGTCGGCATTGGTTTGAATTGTTTCACGATAAGCGATTTTCGGTTCTTTTGTATCTAATTCAACTTTATCGCGGCGTTTCAATCGTTCTCGAATTACTTGTAGATGTAATTCGCTCATTCCTGTAATTACCAACTGTTTCGTCTGTTCATTACGTTGACATACAAACGTTTGATCTTCTTGTGTGATTTTCGCCAAAGCACCCGATAATTTTGCTTCGTCGCCTCGGCTTTTCGGAGCAGCCGCAAGTCCGACCATCGGAGTAGGAAACGGAAAATCATCCATAATAAAGTCGCCCAAAGATGTACCGGTTGCGAGTTCTTCTAACTTTGCAACCGCCGCAATCATTCCCGCCGACGCTTCCTCTATTGGTTTTGTTTCATTAGCCTGCATTAGAAATAATTGTGCAATTTTTACTCCGCGGCGTCCAGTTGAAATCGGAATAGTTTGTCCATTTTTCAACGAACCGCTGTAAATACGAATGAAATTCAACTTTTGCACAAAAGGATCAATTCGCGTTTTGAAAACTTGTGCAATCAAAGGCGCACTTGGGTCTGATTTGATTTCTATTTTATCTCCGTCTTGATTTCTTGCTTGGCGGGCGATTAAATCAGGAGACAAGCCGCAAGTTGAAAATAGATCGAGTAATTCTTTTAATCCCGTGCGTGTTTTACCCGATACACAAACTATCGGTACAAGAGTTCCTTCAAGAATTGATTTCTTCATCAGTGCCGCAATTTCTTCTTCGGACGGTTGATTGCCTTCAAGATATTTTTCCATCACCGATTCATCTGCCGTAACGATAGTTTCGATCAACGATTCACGTAATTTTTTCGGGTCTTCGATAGCACCTTCTGTATTATCCGGCAAATTTAGAACATTTATTACGCCCTTGAAATCGTGTCCTTGACCGATAGGAATATTTAGCGGAACACATTCATTTCCGAATACATCTTGGATTAGTTTGAGTAATTTTTTGAAATCGACATTTTCACTATCGATTTTGTTGATAACGATAATTCGTCCGAGATTGGCTTTTTTTGTTTCAGCGAAAACGCGTCTGGTATTGACTTCAATTCCGGCGGATGCGTTTATTACAATTGCGGCGGTATCGGCACCCCAAATCGCTCCGATTGTCTGACCAATAAAATCAGGATAGCCCGGTGTATCGATCATGTTTAATAATTTTCCATTGTGTTCAACATGAATAACACTTGATTCTATTGTGTATTTGTGAAATTTTTCTTCTTCATCGAAATCGCAAATACTTGTACCGTCATCGACGCTTGCCAATTTTTTGACCATACCCGTTTCGTTGAGTATTGCGTCTAATAGAGTTGTTTTACCTGATCCGCCGTGTCCGCAAAGGACTATATTACGAATATCCGAAACATTGTACTTGGTCATAAATGTAACCCCTTTCTGTTAAATTTTTGATCCTGTTTTTTTGATACGAAAAAGTTGAACTACTAACGTTTGCAATTTTAGTTTGCAATGTAAAACGACTCGCACTTTCTATTTCTGCAACTATTGTAAGACTGCTTAACCGCAATGCCGGCTTTATTCTACTCCTTAAAATTACCGAATCGCATTAGGACGAATCGTATAGCAATAATAATTTTTTCTTGTTTGAAAAAAACATGTAATTGAAAATACTTCTCAAGACTCTATCTACTATCGCAACACGAACAGACAGAATCCACAAATCAATCGAGCGGCGAATTCTACAAGATCACTCGAATAGGTTCAAGTAGGGGGCGATTAAATATACATAACGTAAATCTATTTTGTTACAAAAAAGATAATAATATACTCATTGTCCTTTAAAATTCGGTATTATTTTTTGTAACGAAAAAGGTGACCGTTCACGTATAAAACTAGAATCGCCCTGAAAGGGCAACAGGATTATAACCCGCCCCATCGG